>NZ_LHCD01000030.1:0-78414 GCF_001262595.1 Methylobacterium sp. ARG-1 | reverse complement strand
CCGTCCTCCGTGAGCCACGTGCCGAACGGCTCGGCCACACGGGCCGCGTTCGGCCCGCCGCAAGCGAGGGTCGCGACGGCGGTCGCCAGGGCGACCGTAGCCAAGCGGTAGATGGGAGCGGTCATCGGATTCCTCGGGCTCGTCGTTGTGAGGTGGCGCTCACGGCGCGGTCACTGCGTGTCCGGTCGCATCGTCCCGCGGACCGACGAAACGGCCGAGCAGCCGGCCTAGGATGCTGCCCAGGCTGTCCATCAGCAGGAACACGGCCGGGACGAAGACGAGGGACAGCAGGGTCGAAACGATGAGGCCGGCGATGACCGCCACCGCCATCGGCGCGCGGAACTCGCCGCCGACCCCAAACGCCATCGCGGACGGGACCATGCCGGCGGCCATCGCGAGGGTCGTCATCACGATGGGCCGCGCCCGCTTGCGGCCGGCATCGACGATGGCCGTGACCCGGTCGACGCCGCGTCCCATCTCCTCGACCGCGAAGTCGACCAGCATGATCGCGTTCTTCGTCACCAGCCCCATCAGCATCAGGATGCCGATGACGACCGGCATCGAGATCGGCATCTGGCAAACCAGCAGGCCGAGGATGGCGCCGCCGATGGAGAGCGGCAGCGAGAACAGGATGGTCAGCGGCTGCAGGAACGAGCCGAACAGCAGCACGAGCACCGCGTAGACCATCATGATGCCGGCGCCCATCGCCATCAGGAAGCCCGAGAACACCTCGCCCATGATCTCGGCGTCGCCGGTCTGCTTGATGGTCACCCCCGGCGGCAGGTTCTTCGCCGTCGGCGTCCGCAGGGCCTCGGCGATCAGGGAGCCGAGAGCTTCCGAGCCCTGCATGTTGGCCTCGACGGCCACGCGCACCGCCCGGTCGTAGCGGTCGATGGCGCCGGGACCCTGGTCGAGCTCGATGTCGGCCACGACCGCCAGCGGCACGGCGGCCCCGTTCTTGGCCGGCACCTTCAGGTTCTCCAGCCGTGAGACGGCGCCGCGGGCGTTCTCGGGCAGTTGCACCCGGATCGGTACCTGGCGGTCCGCGGCGTTGAACTTCGCGAGGTTCAGGCCGATGTCGCCGATGGTCCCGACCCGGACGGTCTCCGCAATGGCGTCGGTCGAGACGCCGAGATCGGCCGCCACGCCCTCCTTCGGCCGGATGCGGACCTCCGTCCGGTTCAGCGGCGCCGTCGACATCACCGCCACGAGGTGGGGGATGGCGGCCATGTCGCGCTGCAGCCGCGCGGCGACCTCCGTGACGACGTCGGCGTCGGGACCGCTCACCACCAGGGCGAGGTCGCGCTGGCCGCTGTCGCGCAGGGTCCAGGAGCGGATGTCGGGCTCCTCGGCCAGCAGCGCCGCGATCTCGGACTCCACCGTCCACTGCCGCTTAGCTCGCGCATTCTTCGGCGTCAGGTTGACGGTCAGGGTCGCGAGCCGGGTCTCCTTCTTGCCGCCGACCTGCCGGCCGCCGTCGACGAAGACAGAGGTCACCTCCGGCAGCGCGCGGATGCGGGAGACCACGCGGTCGGACACCGCCACCGTGTCGGCGAGCTTCGCCCCCGGCGCCAGCTCGACCATGAACAGGGTGCGGGCGTTGTCCTGCTTCGGGATGAAGCCCGAGGGCAGCAGGCCCGTCGACACGATGGAGGCGGCGAACAGCGCGAGGCCGGCGAACAGCGTGACGACCCGGTGGCGCACCGACCACCCGACGAGGCGGGTGTAGGTCCGCATGATCGGTCCCTCGCGCTCGTCGTGGTGGCCGTGGTCGCGCAGGAGGTAGGCGGCGAGCATGGGGGTGATCAGGCGCGCCACGAGCAGCGACATGAACACCGAGACCGCGATGGTCAGGCCGAACTGGATGAAGTAGCGCCCGGCGATGCCCGGCATGAACGAGACCGGGGCGAACACCGCGATCAGGGTCGCCGTGATGGCGATGACCGCAAGCCCGATCTCGTCGGCGCCCTCGATGGCCGCCTGGTACGGCGACTTGCCCAGCCGCATGTGCCGGACGACGTTCTCGATCTCGACGATGGCATCATCGACGAGAATGCCGGTCACCAGGGTGATGGCGAGCAGGCTGATGCCGTTCAGCGTGAAGCCCAGGGCGTCCATCGCCCAGAAGGTCGGGAAGACCGAGAGCGGCAGCGCCACCGCGGCGATGAGCGTGGCGCGCCAGTCGCGCAGGAACAGCAGCACCACGATGACCGCGAGGAGCGCCCCCTCGATCAGTGTGTGCATGGCGGAATCGTACGAACCGATGGTCGAGGAGACGGACGAGTCGATCAGCTCGAACTGCAGGTCGGGATAGCTCCCCTGGAATTCGGCGATCTTCCTCTTCACCCCGGCAGCGACCTCGGCGTCGCTCGCCCCCGAGCCGCGCGAGACCGCGAAGGCGACCACCGGCTCGCCGTTGAAGCGGGCGAAGGTGCGCGGCTCCTCGATGCCATCCTCGACCCTGGCGAGGTCGTCGAGGCGGACCTTTCGGCCGCCGGGCAGCACGATGGAGGTCGCCTTGAGGTCGCGCAGGGTGCGGGAGGCGGCCAGCGTGCGGATCGACTGCTCGCGCCCGCCGACCTCGCCGCGCCCGCCCGCCATGTCGGCGGAGGTGAGGCGCAGTTGCCGGTTCACGTCCGCGGCGGTGATGCCCAGCGCCAGCAGCCGGTCGGGCTGGAGCACGACCCGGACCTCGCGGGCGACGCCGCCGACCCGCTCGACACCGCCCACGCCCTTCACCCCCTGGAGCGTGCGGGCGATCTTGTCCTCGACCAGCCAGGAGAGGTCGGCGGGCGTCATCGCGGGCGCCTTCACGCCGTAGACGAGGATCGGCAGGCTGGCGACTTCGACGCGACTGATCACCGGCTCGTCGATGGTCCGGGGCAGGTTGATGCGTATCTTCGAGACCGCATCCTTCACGTCGTTGACGGCGCGGTCGGTGTTCACCTCCAGCCGGAACTCGACCGTGGTCACCGAGGAGCCCTCGGTTATGGCCGAGGTGATGTGCTTGACGCCCCGCACGCCGGCAATCGAGTCCTCGACCCACTTGGTGACCTGGGTCTGCAACTCGGACGGTGCCGCACCCGACTGGGTGATGGCCACCGAGACGATGGGCACGTCGACGTTGGGCATCTTCGTCACCGCGAGCCCGCGGAAGCTGACGAGGCCGAGCACGACCAGCACCAGGAACAGGACGAGGGGCGCGATGGGGTTGCGGATCGCCCAGGCGGAGACGTTCAGGCGCATCGGGCGGCCCTGGCTTTCGGTGATGGTGATCGGGTGACGAGCGCGGCGGCTTACGGCACGCCGGCTTCGGCGGTGTCCCGGGGCGCCGGCACCGCGGCCATCGCAGGCGTGGGGGCCGGGGCTTCGAGCACCGGCCTGACGCGGTCGCCGTCGCGCAGGAAGGAGCCGGCCCGGGCCACGACCCGCTCGCCCTCGTTCAGGCCGGCGCGGACCTCGATGGTGTCCTCGTCGGCGATGCCGGTGCGGATGGTGCGGTCCTCGACCCGGTCGCCGGCGACGACGAGCACGCTGCGGCGCCCGCCGCCGTAGAGCACAGAGGCCTGCGGGACGCTGACGCCGCGGCTGCGGGCGAGCTCGACCTCGCCGCGGGCGAAGGTCCCGATGCGTAGGCGCGGGTCGGCGTCTAGGCGAACGCGGACCTTCCCGAGGCGGGTGGCCTTGTCGACCTCCGGGTAGACGGCGCGCACGCGGCCCGCGACGCGGCCGCCCTCGCCGAGGTCGATCCAGGCGGGGGCGCCCTCGCGCAGCAGGGGCAGCTTGGTCTCGACGACCTCGCCCTCCAGCTCGATCTCCCCGCGGGCGATCAGGCGGAACAGCGGTTCGGACGCGGCCGAGGCGGCGAGGCCGACGCGGGCGGTGCGGCGGCTGACGATGCCGTCCTCCGGGGCGCGGATCTCGGTGCGGGCCAGCCGCAGGGACAGCTCGTCGCGCACGGCGCGGGCCTGGGCGAGGTCGGCCTTGGCCATGGCCAGCCCGTTGCGGGCGAAAGCCAGCCGGCCCTCGGCCTGACGGAGGGCGGAGGTCCGGGTCTCCATCACCACCGCCGTGGTGTTGCCCGTGGCGATGAGCGAGCGCGCCCGCTCCAGGCTGAGCCGAGCCTCGGTCTCAGCGGCCTCGGCCTGCTCGATGTTGCTCTGGGACTGGGGCACGGCGGCCTCGGCCTTGGCCACCACCGCGTCCTGCTGGGCGATCTGGCGGTCGACCAAGTCGCGGGCGAGGCGCGCCAGCACCTGGCCCTTGGCGACGCGCGCGCCCTCCTCGACCAGCACCTCGGTCACCCGGTAACCGTCGACCTCGGGCGTTACCAGCACCTCGTCGCGCGGCACCAGGGTGCCTGTCACCGTCACGGTCTCGACGGTCTCGCGCCGCGTCGCCTCAACCACGCTGACGGCGGGCGCCAGGAGCGGCTTGGCCAAGACGGGGGCCTCGTCGCGGGCGGAGGCGGCCGACAGGCCGAGCGCCAGGAGCGCAGGTCCGGTGAGGAAGGCGGCGCGGATCATCGGCTGGTCTCCTGGGTGGCCGTGGCCGCTCGCGGGAGCGAACCATGCAGGCCGGCCTCGATGAGGGCCTGGAGGTGGGCGACGGCGGGAGTCGGGTCGTAGCCTGGCAGGATGGCGCGACCGACGACGATGCCCTTCATCAGCGGGTTGACCGCCTCGAACATGGCAGCGGGGTCGCAATCGGGAGAAGTGGCGAGCGCCGCAAACATCCCGCACAGCCAATCGCGGGCCTCGGTCTCGCTGCGGTCGACCAGCCCGGCGATGGCGGGGTTGCGCGTGGTCTCCGCCCACAGGTCGAGGCGCAGCACCGCGGCCTCGCGGGTGATGCCGGTGAAGAACCGTTCGAGGATGCCGTTCAGGGACGCGCGGCGGTCGCCGGCCCGCTCCATCTCGGCCACGAGGGCGGCGCCCCGGGCGCGGTCACGCCCGGCCATCGCCAGGACGATGTCCTCCTTCGAGGCGAAGTAGCGGTAGAAGTTGCCCTGGCTCATGGCGGCCTCGCGGGCGAGGTCGGCCATGGTGGTACGGTGGAAGCCGTTCCGGACGAAGCAGGCCTCGGCCGCATCGAGGATCTGTTCGCGCCGCGCGGCCTGCGCGTCTCGGACCTCGACGACGGTGCCGGCCGCGGCGCTCACGACTTGAAACCCGCGTCGTACGGGGCGACCCGGCTCTGGTCCTTGGGCGGCAGTACCTCGGCACAGGCGCGCGGCGACTGGTCACGGCCGGCGCAGGTGCGAGCTTGCCAGCCTCCGGGCCCGTTGCCCGTCCAGGAGATCAGCGCGGTCCAGCCAAGGAGCACCACGAGGAGGGCGAGCAGGTTGGCCGGGCGCGATGCCGCTACCAGGACGGAGCGCAGGGAGGCCACGGCCTCGGCGGCAGGGCCCGTCCGGTGCGTCGATGCGGAAAGTTCGTAAGCCATGTGAATTCCCGACGTCTGCCGACACACTGTTAGTGAACGTTCATTCTCATGTCAATGAACGCTCATTCACTGGCTATCCGGGGGGCCTGTCGGAAGGATCGCATTGCCGGGCGGTCGGGCAGCCCTCCCGAGGCCGCCACGCCCGGCAGGGCCGCGAACCGAACGCCGGAGAGTTCCTCGATGGGCTGCTCCCTCGTGATGCGAGCTCTCGGCCCGAACGGGATCGGCACGGCGCGCCTGTGTCAGGGTGATGATGCGGCGGCGCCATGCTCGTCCCGGATGCGGCGGTGGCGCCGGAGCGAACAAACCGTGACACATCGCTCACCGAAAAACGCGTACGGCGCCTTGAAACTAACCGCGCCGCGAGGCATTACCGGTGCAGGCATAGCCTACGAGGTCACCTCGCGTGGCCGACGAAAGCCCGGGTCACGCACCCGGGCTTTCGTCCTTCCAGGGCAGCCTCTCCACCAAATCGAAGCAGCTGTACTTCGTGCCCCGGTGCGCGAGTTCGTCAGCGTCGAGAACGCACTCGATGAGCTTCCCGTCCTGCTTCAGCCGCTGGTAGGGGCGAACGCCCTCGTTGTACCCGCCCATGCACATCGGCCACAGGTACAGGTCCGCCAACTGGATCATCGGCGAGCTCTTCCGCTTGGGCCTGAGCTCGTAGAGGGTCTCCCCGAACTCCGGCGCGGTGAGCGGGCGGTACTTGCCCGAGGTGTCGGTCGCGAACGGCATTCCGGTCGCCTTCAGGTCAGCATAGTATCCCGCGAGCGCTTGGTCCTCGGGCTTGTTGCAGCGTTCCGGCAGCACCCGTAGCCGGTACCCCATGCCCCGGGCGTGCTTCGCCGCCCGTTCCAGGCTGACCGTGAAGGCCGTCTTGCACAGGGCCCAGGACTGCCGGCCGTAGCGCTCCTGGTAGCGATGGTTGTAGCCGGGCCGGTCGATCACGCAGGCGATGCCCAGCACCGGCGCCTCCCGCATCATTACGTACAGGTCTTCGTAGAACGCGGCCTGATCCTCGCGGCTGCGCTCGTTCAGCCAGAGGAAACCGCCGGTGCGCGCCCGGATCTCGGAGGAATGCAGCGGCACGGTCACGTCCCATCGCTGGCAGAACTCGCGGTGCAGCCGCCGTGCTTCCGCCTCGTCCTCCTGCCGAACCAACACGCCGCCGAGAGCGAACCAGTCACGGCCGTGGGCGGCCCGCTTCCCGGGCTTGTGGTCGGGGCGCCGCGTGCCCGAATCGTCCAAGTAGAAATTCAGCACGTCGACCATGTCGGTCCCGGGTTGCGTGGGACGCCGTCGCGGGCCGGGCAGTGCACGGCATCGGCGTCCGAAGGTTCCTGAGGGAGGCTAGGGCAGGAGGGCGGTCGCCTAATCCAACGGCTGCCGCCACGAGGCGATGCGGGTGAGGCGCGCGAAGTCGGGGTGCCCCCGTGGAACGACCCGCAGGACGAATGCACCCGGCACGGGTTCACGGACATACCCTTCCATGTCGTCGCCCGATCCGGTCCCGACGCCCCGGGCCTTGAGGAAGATCCGCATGACGCGCTCGCCCACCATGGCGAAGGTCTCGATCCCGCTCGCGGGGACGGCGGCCTCGACTATGCAGGGCACCCCCAGCGACCGCAGCGCCGGGGCCGTCGCCGGATCGGCCTCGTGCCGGCCGTACAGCGCCTCACCGCCCCAGTACCTGAAAAATCGGCCGACGCCGCTCTCGTCGGCGAGTTCCCTGGAGCGGAACGCAAACCAAACCATTCCGGCCCGGTTCTCCTGGCGGCAGTCGTTCCTCTCCAGGAGGGCATCGGCGACGGCGCGGTCGATCAATCCTTGCCTCAGCACCGAGGCGATCCGCCCCTCGAACAGTTCCGGGCTCAGGGGCCTCAACCCGTCCCGCTCGACCTCAGCCTTTTCCTCGTCCGTCAGGCGCGTGCAGTGGAAGCCGACGATGCTGCGGTCAAGGACTGTCTCATGGCATTCCGCCAGGACCGCGTCTCGCGCGGCCGCGTGGGGATGCGGCGTGGCGTCGAGCCGGGCCATGACGTCGTGCCTGCAGCGACGGTCATGCTCCGCCCGCTCGCGCTCGTAGGCGCGCAAGGTCGGCAGGTTATCGTTGAGGAGGCGCAGGAGCCGCTCCGGCCACGTCGCCTCGTCGTCCAGCCTCATCACGTCTCGATGCCCGGGTGCACTCGTCAGGAGGGGGATCCCATGTAAGCGGCCGTGGCCCCGTCGCCAGGGCCAGGGTGAGCGGCTCGGGCGAGGCCCAAATCCTTCAGGCCGATTCCCGCCTGCCGGTAGGCCGTCCAGGCGGCGTATTGCCGGTCGAGGCGCGTGCGGAAAGCCTTGGCGTCGCCGGCGGCCTTCGGCAGTATCCCGGCCGCCTGCCCGATACGGGTCAGGAGGTCCGCCCGGGCCTTGGCGATGTCGGCCTTGACCGCAGCGATGTCCTGCGGATCGACACCCTTGCTCGGATCGAAGGCGAACCCGGTCTCGGCGGCCCGCCTCCACTTCACCAGGTTGCTCGCGGTCAACGGGTCGAAGCCGCGGATAGCCGCGCCGGGCGGCTCGGCTTGCCCAGCTTTCCGGAAGCGAGGGGAGATCCGGCCTCGTCCGCCGGGACGGAGGCGGCCACTTGGGCCATCGTCCACGCACTGCCCGGCGGAAGCGTATCCGGGTCGCCGCGCGGCTGGCCGGGGGATGGCGCTGGCCCACCCGCCTCGCTCGTGGCCTCGGTCGTGACGGCCAAGGCGGCGACGAGCGCCCCGGCATGGGCGATGTTCGCCACGTCGCCGGCCGTCAAGCGAAAGCCCGAGCCCTCCAGGCGTGTCCGCCACCCTTGCGCGAAGGCATCGCCGCAAGCCGCCGAGCGCTGGCCGTAGTCCGGCGAGCGCGGCTCGCGGTGGACTTCGCAGTGGACCACGCAATCCCAGGAGATGGAGTTGCCATGCTTATGGGGGCCGGCGCCGCCGTCCCCGAACATCGGCCAGGCCTGGAGGGGGCGCATCCCGGCCGCGCCCAGCGCCCGCGCCAGAGCGTGCCACCCCCTGCCGTCCAGGTTCTGGTAGGTGAAGACGAGGCGCGCCCCGGGACGGCATACGCGCGCCACCTCGCGAAGCCGCTCGGCCAGGGCATCGGCGAAGATGCGCTCGGCCTCCTCGTGCCCGAGGGACGACGCCAGTTGCCCGGCCGGGAAGGCCGCGAGATGGCCGGGGCCGAGAAGGCCCAGGCGTGCCATCCAGGGCACGAAGAAGTGCCCGAGTTCCGAGTAGGCGATGTAGTCGAAGTATGGCGGATCGGTCAGCACGAGGTCGACCGAGCCCGCCGGGACGTGGGACAGGTCACGTGCGTCCCCGCAGCGGATGTCCCAGGCGCCCCTCCCGCGCGTCGGGACCGGCACGGAAGGGCCCGCGCGGTCCGGTTCGAGCGAGGCCTTGAGGCTGCGCGCGGCGCGGATGATGGAGCGCACCGCGTTCGGGTAGGTGCCGCGCCCGTTTCGTTCCAGCCAGGGGTTGATCTCCACGGGCCGGGCGATGTGGCGGTAGGCCCGGATCGAGAAGAGCGGCGACAGGCGCCGCCAGCCGCCGGCGTAGGCGCACAGGACGTTGTTCGTCGCGACGTGGTCCGAGAACGCGATGCGCAACGCTTCCCCTTCGGCGCCGCCGATGGCGTCCAGGGCCCTCGCCAGCAGTCCCAGGTGCAGCGCCTGGCGCGGGTTATGAAGCTGACGGTAGGACGTGTAGCCGTAGCGCAGCAGGCGGTCGTCGAAGCGGCCCGCGGTCGGGATGTCGCCCGCGACGAGGAAGCCGGGGTCCGCCTCGACCTCCCGCTCCAGGCGCGTCCGCGCGCTCTCGAACGCCGCCAGGTCGGCCGCGGTGGCGCCCCGGATGCGACGCTCACGCAACGGGTAGGCACGCTCCGGCCCGTCCGGAATGGTCTCGACCGCGAACAGCCTGAAATTCGGCGGGGCGCCCGTCCGGGGCGCGACATCGATGAGCCGCTCCGACTGGCCGCAGGCCGGGCAGCAGGCCTTGCCGTAAGTCACGGCCCCCTTCCTCGGATCGGTATGCGTACCGCACCCGCAGCGCACCGACTTCCGGCCGGCGGCCACGTCGTGGACGTCCCCGCAGGTCCGGCACGCCACCCATTGCCGGCCCGAGGCGTCGTCCCAGGCAAGCCGGAAGGACGGGTGCGCGTCGTACCGGGTGCCGCAGGCCGCGCAATCGACGACCTGGACCCAGAACGCGTGCAGGAGGCGGCCCTCGTTCCCTTCCGCGTCCACGGCGCGATAGTGGGGCGCCACGTCCTTCGCGACGCCGTCGAACAGCCTGTCGAGCGCGGGTCGCAGGTCCGGGAGGTCCGCGAGGCGTCCCTGGAAGTCCGAGATGGTGGCGGCAACTGGCTCCACGTCGGTCCCGTGCACGTGGGCCCCGAGGCGGGATGCCTCCAGCAGCATGACGCCGCCGCCCATGAACGGGTCGAGCACACGCAGGCCGGTGCAGTCCGCATCCCGGTAATAGGCTTCCCAGAAACGGCTGCCAGCCGGCGCGGTCGCCGCAACGAGGAGCGAGCGCGCGGTCGCGGCGAGCCGGCGGGCGAACCACTTGTGCGACTGGTACGCGTCGCGCGGGCGCACCCCCTCGCGGCGGGCGAGCACCGCGATCTCCTCAACCGGCAGGTCGCCCGCGTCCAGCAGCGAGCGCGCCGGCAGCCCTTCCCTCCTCATCGTCCCCTCAGGTCGCACTCGCCCAGCTCCGGCCAGGATACTCTGCCCAAGCTTGGCAAGTGGCCATCCGCATAGTGCTTGAGAAGGCGCGATTCCCGCAGCGTTTCGGGCGTGCGCGGCAGGTAATCCACGAGCTTGCGCGACAGGATCACGACCAGCTTCGCCTTGGCCCGCGAGGCGACGACGTTGAAGCGGTTGAGGCTGTAGAGAAATTCCTCCTCGGCCGCGATCTGGTCCACGTCGCCGAGGCCGAAGCTCGCGACCATGACGGTCTTCTCCTGCCCCTGGAACCGCTCCACCGTGTCCACGGCGGAGAGCAGCGCCTCCCGCTCGGCCTTGGTCTCCGCAACCTGCATCAGGCGCTCTACGACCGCCGCCTGCTGCGCACGATGGGGCGTCACCACGCCGATGCCGTGGCGGTAGAAGTCCTCCGGCGAGAGGGGAGTGTCGCCTTTCTCGGGGAGCAGACTGCCGCGCAGCGCCCAGACCATCGTGGCCACCATCTGGGCCTCCGGGTCGTTGCGCTGGCTTGAGAACTCGTCCTGGTGGATCACCGCGACCAGGGGCAGCCCGGGGTCGAGCACCCTGTCGAGGAAGGCGTCGACGGTGGCGCTCCCCTCGCCACCGAGGCGGTTGTGAGCGCCGGGGACGAGCCGCATGCGAAGGTCCGGGAAGGCTGCCTCCAGGCGGTCGCGGTACCCGGCCAGCCGGACGAACTCCACGATTTCCTTGTTGGACCGGAAGCTGACGTCGAGTTGGACCGGTACGACCCCGCTCGCGCCGGCCTCGCCCTCGCGGTACCGGTGATAGAAGTCGTAGAGCGAGCCCACGAGGTGCTTCGCCCCCTCCGGCGGCGCGACGGGCTGGATCGGCGGCATCTGCAGGTTGTCGCCAACGACCGTCAGCGAGGCGCCGTCCGCCAGGGTCGTGTACGCCACCATGCCGTGCGCCACGCTCATCTGCGAGGCCTCGTCCACGAGCATGAAGTCGAAGAACGGGCGCAGCGGGTGGTCCTCGTCCGTCAGCTTGGCCAACTGCGTCGCGGTGGCGGCGACCACCGTCGACCGCGACGCGTCCGACAGCCGCTCGATCAGCCCCACGTGGTCGACGCCGTAATCCGTCAGGACGAGATGGTCGACGAGCTCCGGCGCGATGCCGTCGGGCGCGGGGGGCGTGGTCGCGAGGCGGGCGATGCCCACGTCCGCTTCCATGCCCAGTTCGGCCAGGAGCCCGGGCACCTTCTTGGCGACGGTGTCGATGGCGACCCAGGTCGGGCCCGTGATGGCGACCCGGATGGCCCGCCCGCTCCGCCGCGCCTCCCAGAGCAACCCGTAGAGCAGGGCCACCGCCGTCGTCGACTTGCCCGTTCCGGGCGGCCCCCAGAGCAGGGAAAGGCGCCGCTCGATGGATTGCCGCACGGCGTCGGCCTGCTTCGGCGTCAGGGACCGTCCGGTCGCGGCGATGGCGGCCAGGGCGGGCGTGGCATCGTCGCCGGAGGGTTCGCGCGAGAGGGCATCGGCGTCCCAGACGAAGCGCTCGGCGGGCACGGGCCGGGTCCGGTTCGGGCCGCGCCGTCCCATCCGCAGTCGGGTGAGGACCCGGTCGCGGAAGAGCGGCCGGTCCAGGGATAGGGGCGGCGTCGCGATGCCCCGGAGCGCCGGCCTGAGCCGCTTCTTGACGAAGTAGTCGACCACCAGCGGGTCGAGGATCGCGAACCGGGTCTTGCCGTCGACATCCAGGTCGAAGAGCCCGGTCTGCCTCATGGCGCCGATGAAGGGGCTGCGCGCGCGCACGGCCACGGTGCCGCCGACCCGGTCGACCGCGACGACGTCCACCTGACAGGACTGCCGCACGGTCACGCGGGACTCCCACCCCTCCGGCGGCCCGAGGAGCCGCTCCAGGGCCGGGTTCCGGCGCTTCAGCGTGGGGATCTTGGTGTACTGGAGCTTGAGCGCGTCCTCCGGCATCAGCGACCAGTCGAAGGTGCCCGCCTTGATCTTGGCCTGCCGGGATCGCTCGGACACGGTGAACACCAGGATGTCCGCCGCCGTCGCGAGGTCGGCCCGGCCCAGCGCCTCCAGCGCGGCCGCCCTGTCGGCCCCCTCCAGCAGCCCGGTCAGGCGAACGCTCTCGAAGCTCGCCTCGCGCTGGTGCGGGGGCATCGCCATGTGGAGGTCGTTCTCCAGCGCCGCGGCCGCCGCCATGAGGCGGGCGTGCTGGTAGAGGATCTCGCTGTCCCGGGACATCGCACCCTGGAGTTTCGTCCCGCCGAGTACCGCGTCGAGCGCCGGGGCGTCCGCGGCGAGGTCGGCCCTCAGGTCCTCCACGAGTCGGTCGACGACCGACAGGACCGCGTCGAGCCGGGTGCGCACGACCCTCTTGAGGCTGTCGCGGTACTCCTGCCAGTCGGCGGTCGGGAACGGCGAGCGCCGGTTCCAGACCTCGTGCCCGCGCTCGGACGGGATCTGGTCGGAGAGCGGGTCGACGAACAGCCGGCTCACCCTGAAGTGCGGGCCGCCGTCCTTCGTCGGCTTGGTCCAGCTCGGATGGAACTCGTTCGCGATGTTGAGCAGCGAGTAGTGATGGGGCACGTTCGCGGCCACGAGCGCGCGGACGGCCTCGGCGACAATCGTCACCGGCGAGTTGCGGCTCGTGAAGTCCGGGTCCTCGATCACGCTCTCCGGCGGGAAGAACCAGGCCATGGGGGCCGGGGCGGCGCGGTCGGCGCCGGCAGGGGCCGCGAGCAGCGCCAGCAGGTGGCGGCCCATGACGCGGCGGAGGTGGTCGAAGTTTAGCCGGTCCCACAGGTAGACCTGGGTCGTCGGAACGTAGTCCGCCTTGCCGAGCCCGGCGTAGGCTTCCCTGACGCGCCGGCCGGCGTCCTGCATCTCCGTGACGAGGCGGGCCATCACGTCCATGAAGACGTTGCGCTCCTCGTCGACCGACTTGCTCTCGACGAGCATCACGCGGTGTTGCCCGTACTCGCGGCGCGTCGGGTACCAGTCGCCCGTCGTTGGGGTCCGCCGCTCCGTCGGCATCGCCAGGACCAACTTGTAGCCGATGGCAAAGGTCAAGCCGCTGCCCACGTCGTAGTCCACCGACAGGGCAACCGCGACGTCGCACCGCCGGGGCAGGACGGCGGACGTGCCGGCCCGGTCCGGGATGGAAGCGGCGGCGCCGGCGACCAGGACGTCGGAGCGGGCCTTGAAGAGCGAACGTCCGGCCTGGAGGCGTTGGTGCCGCTCGAAGACGCGGTTCGTGGGGCGCAACTCGGCGAGGCGCCGGATGTCCGCGACGTCCGCGTCCCGAAGCTTGCCGCAAGCGCCTTTCGGCAGGCCGGTCACGAGGCTCAGGTGATCCTCGCGGCGCGCGGTCGCCCAGCAGTAGAGGCTTCGGTCATCCTTGCGGCTCGCCAGGGCCGGGAGCCGGGTCGCGCCGGCGTCCTCCGCGCCCTTGCCCCAGTCATATCCGAGGTAGTCGCAGCCGCTGCAAGACGAGTCGACGTGGAGCGGCAGGTCGGACCAGCGCTCCTCCGCCAGGGCAACCCTGAGGTCGACGGCGAGGAACTGCCGCGCCCGGCCCAGGACAACCTCGGCCGGCAAGGTTTCAAGGTCGCTCTCCAGGGCCTTGAGGTAGGTCCCGAGATCCGGGGCCGCGATGCCCTGCCGCCGGTCCTCGGCCTCGGCCCGGCGCAACTCCGAAGCCTCGTGCTTGCCCGGCCAGATCGCCGCGTCCTTCAGCACGAGGAAACGGTCCGAGCGCCCGCTCGCCTCCAGCCACGCCGCGAGCGTCATGCCGTAGTAGGCGAGCTCCGCGAAGTGGGAGGGCGAGGGCTCGCCGCTGAGCTTCACGTCGACGATGCGGAGACCGAGGCGGGGGTCCCCGGCATCGACGGCGACCACGGCGCCTTCCTTGGTGATGGCCTCGCGTGGGCCCCCGCCGCCGACGACGTGGATGATGTCCGGCCTCACCCGGGAGAACCTCAGGGTTCCTTCGCCGAGGCCGCCCGCGACGAGGTCCCCGAGGCCGTGCGCCGCGATGAACGGTGCGGTCACCTCGTATTGGGCCTCGATCAGGAAGGTGTCCGGGCCGGCCGCGTCGATGCAGGCGGAGAGCTCGATCTCGTCAAAGGCGCGCTCCTCCCCCGGGACGTGGGCCGCCCTGGCGCCGTGCACCACCCGGCCGGGAAAGGCCAGTTCCAGTTCCTCGAACTTCTCGCGCTCGAAGACGCGCCCCTGCGCCACCAGCAGCGCCAGCCCCGGGCGCTTCGCATCCGGGTCGGGGGCGCCCGCCACGTCGCGGCTCGCGGTGCCCGAATAGAGGTCCAGGCGCAGGCGCCGGCGGCATTCGCGGCGGATGTATTGAGACAGGGCGCGTTTGCTGAGGGCGTACACGGCGAATCCGGCTGGGGCTGCGTCTTGGCAACCCATGGTAGCCAGAGCGAGCCGTCAAGACGTAGGGGGAGGCCGACGAGAGCTTTCCATGAGAGCGGGGCACACGTGCAACTCTAAAGCGAGCGATGCCGCGGGTGGTAGGAGGGGAACGGCCGGTGGTTCCAGGCCACGCGGGCGAATGGCGGTTCGAGGATCGGGCCATCGCGTCGATGCGCACGGGCCTTTCCGGGTTGGCCGGGACATCAAGGTTGCCACACGCCATCCTGTGGCCTTTCCCACGCCTGGCACTGGGTCGCGCAGGACTGCGTAACGGCCGATCTCACCGGCCAGGGTTCTCCTGCTCGAGGACGCACGTGCTTCCCTCACAAGCCGTTACAGGATCGCCCCGTCCGCGTTACAGGACGAGGAAGTAACGGGGCGCTCCCTCACCGCACGAACGCCGCCCTGTAGGGGGTGCCCGAAGACGACAGTTACATATTCCCGGCCAGAAAAGCGTTTACCTCGGCGCGAATCGGCGCTTGCCTCGATTCGTCGGATAGCGATCTCATGTCTCGACGAGACCGGAGGCCGCCATGACGAGCGCACACGCCATCACCCAGACGTTCGACGTCGGCCTGCAGCGCCTCGCCGGGCTTGCTTTCGACATGCATCAGGACCGCGTCATCGCCCAGCGCGAGGCCGCCTACGAGCAGCGCGAGCGGTCCCTGAGCGCCGTCGGGAAGGTCGCCGCCCACGTGAAGAGCGACGCGAACCGCATCGCCGCCCTGCAGGCCGAAGTCGCGCGGCTGCGCGGAGAGACCGACGAGTGGCGCCTGCGGGCCCTCGGCGCCGAGGCTCACCTGGATGAGGTCCGGGGTGCTCTCCGCACGCTGAGGGGTTCGCGCCGCGCGGCATGAGGTCGGCATCTGTGCGCATGACGGTGTGCGCACGTGTGCTGACGAAGTGTGCACGGGGCAAGGCACAACCCCCGAGATTAAGATTTCCCCAAAAAGAAAGGGCCGCCCCGGCATTCGGGGCGGCCCTTCTCGTTCGGCGTTGGCTGTGACGATCAGGCGACCTTGAGGCCGGCCGGTTCGGGCTGGTCGTCGATGAGGTCCTGCAGGATCGCGAGGGCGGTCTCCCGGGGCGTCTCCTCGCGTGCTGGGGTAGGTCCGACGTCGGCCTTCGCGATCCGGCCGACGTACTGAATCACGTCGCCGATCTTCGCGAAGCCGGGCTCGACCCTGGCCTGGCGGCACAGCGGCAGGTCCGCGATGGCCTTCACGCCGAGGACGTGCTCCCCGACGCGCTTCGGGCCGTGCTGCGTCAGGCGGTGGAGATCGGCGGCGGAGAGCCGGGCGACCCACCTCACGATGTCCTCCGGCACGTCGGACATGGCCGGACGCGGATGCCGGCCGTCGGACAGCTTCGACAGGGCGTAGTCGAAAACCCGCTGCCCGGCATCGACCGAGGCCAGCGGCAGGGGTGCGCCACCGTCCGCGGGGGGCGTCGCCGCGACCCGGTCCAGGGCCTCCTCGACGTCATCCGCCGGGGGCGGCGCGAGGTTGGGGAAGAGCGACCGCGTCACCCACTTCCCGCCTTCCCAGACCGTCTTCGCCATCGCGGCCATCATCATCATCGCGAGGACGGCGACCTTCTTTAGTGTGCGCATGTCGTGATCCCTTCCATGTACGTGCTTGGTCCCGACAGCAATTCTCTACGCACGCACGCATCCCACCAGGGCGCACGTGCGCTTTTTCAGGCGCCCCAGATGCGGGCCGCGGCGGCCTTGGCCTCGGGTGTGTCGCTGCGGGCGATGGGCAGGCTGACCTCGACCATTTCGAGGTAGCTCGGCGCCCGGGCCCAGACCTGCACCCGGGTCGCCTTCTCGATGACCGCCCAGTAGCCACCCCACCCCGTGCACGTGCCGGCCTCGTAGCCGTGGCCCTCGCGCATGCGCATCCGCACCGTCTCCAGGGGCAGCCCCACAGCCAGGGCGAGGCGGCGATGCAGGCGCGCCTCCGAACCGGCGGGATCGAGTTCATCGGCGGCGGCATCCATCGGCACGTGCGCGAGGGAACCGTCGGCGGCTAGGCGGTGGACCTGATGCGAGCCGCCCCAGGGCCCGGTGCCCCGGGATGATGTGCCGGCCGGCGTCGTGACGAGGAGCGTGCCGGCCTCGATGTCGAGCTCGTGGACCGCGACGAGGTCGAGGCCGCGCCCCTCGTAGCGGGCTGCCCGGATCGGGGCGCCGTTGCAGACGTGGCCGGTGGCGCGGTCACCGACCTCGGCGGTCCAGAGCCAGCGGGCGGCGGCGATGCGGACGGTGATCATCAAACAACTGTAGACCTCCGCCCCGGGCAATCCAAGTAGATTGACACGTATTAAGGGCGCCACCCGCTCTAGATCCGCTCCCACAAAGACACGAAATCCGCGTATGTATAGGACCGGCATATGCAGAAATCGCGTATTACTGCTCTACTACTTGCGAATAGCTTCCGACGCGAGCATATTGCCCTCGTCACGACTACGCGGGGCGGTCTAGTGCAACGGCGACGGGGAACGCGGCCACTATCGAGCATCACGGTGCGGGAGCGCCTCGTGCACGCCTGTGCCGCTGTAGGCGGTCAGCGGGCGTGGGCGCGGATGCATTCCGTCTCGCCCTCGTACGTCTCGGCCGTCCTCGCCGGCGATGCCGAGCCCGGTCCCAAGATCCTGGAGGTCCTTGGGCTGCGTCGTGACGAGCCGACTTACCGACCCGTCGAGGAGCCCACCGATGCAGACCATTAAGCCGCCCCGCCCGGCGGCGTCCTATCGCGCCGAGCGGAAAGCCGCCGCGCGCATGCTCGCCAAGGTGAACCGCGTGCAGGGCGCGCCCTCGCGCCAGGTCGCCCGCGACGTCGAGCGGTTCGAGGCCATGCGCCGCGTGTCTCGCGCCGCCGTCCACGGGGGGCAAGCCTGATGCGCACGGCATTCGGCGACGGCCTCGTCACGCTCGACGCGCGCGAGACCCGGGCCCGCCTCGCCGACGCCCTCGCGGCGGTGAAGGGGCACGCCGGTTTCGCGGCGGGCCCCAAGAGCAAGGCGCTGCAGGACGCAGTCGGGAAGGTCGAGCGGTCGCTCCTCATGGCGAGCAGGGAGGCGATCCACACCCTGGCCGATGCCCTCGCGGAGGCCGACCGGCCGCCCACCGCCACAACCGTTGCCGAGGCCCACGCCGCCATCGTCGAGTACCTCGACCGTGACGCGCCCCCGGCCCCGTCGCGATCCGGCCCGCCTCTGCCGGCGCTCGGCCGGCCGCGCATCACGGTCCCCCCGCCGCGGCCGCGCATGCCGGCCCGGTCCTGAGATCCCCGTCGCGCGCCAGGCGGCAGTGGCGTCCCGAGCATCACCAACCAGAAGGAGTGCGCTCAATGCGCCAGATCCAGTTGTCCACCCTCCGTCACGGCCACCACGAGGACGCCCCGGCCGGCGTCGTCAACGTCCGCGTCACCGGTCGCGATGTGGGCCTCGAAGCGCTCGCGGCCTCGATCCTCAGCCTCGGGGTGCTCCAGCCCCTCGTCGTCGTCCCCGGGGACGCGGGCTTCCACTACGTCGTCGACGGGAACAGGCGCCTGGCCGCGCTCGAATCCCTGCTCTCCGAGGGGAAGCTCCCGGCGGACGCCGAGGTGCCCGTGATCGTGCGGGACGCCGGGACGGCCAGGGAGGCGGGCCTCGCCGCGAACGTTTTGCAGGCCCCGATGCACGAGGCCGACCAGATGCAAGCCTTCGCCGAGCTCCGGCGGAACGGCCTCACCGAAAAGGCCATCGCCGCCAAGTTCGCGCAGCCCGTCGCGACGGTCCGGAGGCTGCTCGCGCTCGGCGGCGTCTCGCCGGCGGTGCTCGACGCCTGGCGCATCGGCAAGGTCCGCACCGATGACGTCAAGTCATTCACGCTGGCCTCGCACGTCGACCAGGACAGGGCGCTCGCGAAGGTGCTGGCCGACGGGAACACCTGGCGCATCCGGGAGTACCTCGGCTTGGTCGACGACGTCGCCCACTTGCTCGCCTACGTCGGCGCGAAGGCCTACAAGAGCGCCGGGGGCCACGTCGTCGAGGATCTGTTCGGCTCCCGGGACGCGGTCTCCGACCCGGCGCTCCTCAGGCGGCTGGCGGACGAACGCCTCGAAGCCGAGTGCGAGCGCCGGCGCCGGGATGGCTGGGAATGGGTCGCGAAGGCCAGCGACCTGCCGCCGGCGTGGCTGTATACTTGGCCGCGCCTGGCACCCCGCTCCAGGCCGCTGACGGACGCGGAGCAGGCACGGCACGACGAACTCGTCGCCTTCCTCGACAGCGAGGAGGGCGACGGCGTCACGGACGAGCAGTTCCACGCCGCAAACGACGAGGCCGCCGCCATCAAGGCCGCCGCCCGGATGCCGCTGGACCTGGAGGACCGCGCCCGGTCCGGGCTCGTCGTGACGCTCGGGCGAGACGGCAAGATCTCCGTAGAGGATTACGTCGTCCGGCCCGAGGACACCCCGGCGAAGGTGGCATCCGACGCGCCGGCGGTCGAGCCCGAGCCGGAGGATAAAGGCCTGTCGGCCGCGCTGATCGACCGCCTCGCCGAACAGGCGACGGTGGCGGTGCAGGCGGCGCTCCCGTCCTCGCCGCGGGCGGCGCTCGCCATCCTCCTGGCGGGGACGCTCAGCGAGAGCCGCGGGGCCGGGCCGGTCCACATCACGCTGGGCGGCCTCGGCGGCGCGCAGGCCCAACTCCACCAGGAAGGCCGGTACGACCAAGTCCTCGCCGGCCTGTTGACGAAGTCGGTCGACGAGCTCCTCGACGTGGTGGCCGCCGTGGCCGGGCGCGCCGTATCGCTCCGCCACTACGACCACAGCGCCCCGGCGGACCGGCCCGCGGCCATGGCGCTGATGGGGGCCATCGACCCGGCCGCCATGACCGAGGCGCTCGGGAAGGCGTTCGACGGCGAGGCCTTCTTCAAGGCCATCCCCAAGGCCGCGATCCTCGACATCGTGAGGGAGGTCCTCGGCGAGGACGCCGCCCGCCGGGTCAGGAACAACAGCAAGGGCGACCTCGTCCGGCTCGCCGTGGTGTCCGTCCTCCCGACCGGCTGGCTCCCGGCCGAGATCCGGCACCCGGCCTACGCGGGCCCGGGCGCGTCCGTCGCCCCCGCCGAGGTCCAGGCCGCGGCCTGAGCGCCCCCCCGTCGCGCGCCAGGCGGTCAGTGGCGCCCTCACCATCCCAGCATCCCCCAGAACAGGAGAGCGCCCCGTGCGCCAGGACAAGAGCACACCCAGGATCGACGAAGCCGACATCGCGGACGCGCTGCGGTCGTCCATCGGCACCGCCAGAAGCGTCATCTCCGACCTGGAGGACGCGGGATTCCTGATCATGCGGAAGCCCCGGGGCGACCTGGCCGCGATCAGCGAGGCGGTCCGGACGGGGAACTGGAGCCCAGTCACCGAATGGGACTGGAAGGCCTGGCTCGCCGCCGTGCACGCCGGCTTCATCACCAAGGATACCGTGACGCCCCAGGGCGGGGACGCCATCGCGGAACTCGCGCGGACGGTGCCCCTGACGCAGGAGGCAGTCACGGCGGCCGTCGACGCGCTCGACCGCGAGGAGGAGCCGACCACGTTCGATATGTACAGGACCTGCTCCGGCGCGGTCGTCCGGACATGATCGAAGTCGCGACCATGCTGTCAGGCCTCCTCTCCGGTGGTGAGGTTCACACCGGCCGTGTCGTCGAGGTGCGCTGTCGCGATGACGACGGGGCCGAGCGGACCGTTCGCCATAAGGAGTACGTGAAGATCGGCGGCTTCTTCTACGACCCGCCCGCGAAGCCTGAGATCGCCGAGGTGTTGGCGGCTCGCGTCGAGGCCTCGGCCTGATGCGCGCCCTCCTAAGCACCATCGCAGGCGGCCCCATGCGGGCCGCCACCACCGCCGGGGCCATCGTGGTCATCGCCGCGGTCGCCTCGGGCAGCGGCTGGGATCTCCTCCGCGCGACCTGGACGATGAGCCTCGCAGCCTGCGCGTTCGTCACCCTCTACGCAATCCTCGCCGTCGCCGCGGCGGCCACCGGCGCCTGCGACGATGTTCCCGCTCCCGCGCCCAAGGAGGAAGCATGACCTGGCAAAGCAAGGTTCCAGACGACGGCACGCTCCGCCGCGTGATCGAGGGAGCGTCGAGCTTCCGCGACGCCGCCGAACAGCTTCACCTGTCCATCACGTGCGTCCAGACCCATGCCGAACGGCTCGGCGTGCGGACGCAGTTCAGGTACGGCTTCGAGAAGCTGCCCTCCGACACGGCTCTGAAGGCGCTGCTCCGGGAGGCCCGAAAAGGCCGCGGGGCGGAGGCATTGGCCCGCCGGCTCGGCGTCCGGACCGAACTCCTCAAGGAAGAGGCGGACCGCCTGGACGTCGAGTGCCGGATGCAAGTCCGCGCCGGCTTACCCGACGACGATACCCTGCGACGGGAGATGCTCACCTGCCAGAGCTTCGCGGAGTTGGCCGCGCACTACCGGGTCAAGGACTACATGGTCCGCAATCAAGCGCGCCGCCTCGGCATCCCCTCACCGAGCCGCCGGGGGCAGCCGCGGGGCGGTCACGTCCGGGGCTGGGAAATGGAGGCGTCCCATGGCTGAGCATCGTCCCGTCCTCCGCCTGCCCCCGAGGCTGCCCCCGGTCGCCCGGGGCGCCTGCGCCGTCGTGAACCAGACCGAGGGCGCCCTCCCGCAGCCGGTCGCCCCGGCGCCGGCCGGGGACGCACCCCTCGCCGAGGTCCTCGCCACCGAGGCGGCCACCCTGGCGGAGGTTGCAGATCCCGCTGTCCTCGCCGCGGCGAGGCGGGAGGCCCGGGCTGCCTCGCTGGTGGCAGACCTCGACGGGGTTCTCGCGAGCAACCCTCTCGACGAGACCGATCTCAAGATCGGGCTGCAGCCGGCCAAGCCGCACGAGGTGCTTGAAGCCCTCGGTCGCAGGGGTGCCCGGTGCGCGGGCTCAGCCGCCCGGCTCAGGGCATACCTGAGCGACTTCGAGCATCCCCGGCACGCCGAGCTCGCCGCCCTGCACGACCGGCTCTACGCCGAGGGAAAGCGCCTCATGGCCGAATCGCGCGCGATTTCCGCCTAGGGACCTGGTGCCATGCTTGTGCGGGGATAGACTGCTCTCATGCGGGATGGCGCTGCCGCCCGCGGAGCAAGGGAAACCGGCACATCATGTCCTCAAGCACCCCCATCACCGACCGGATCGCCGAACAAGTCGCCGCCATTCTGGAGGCCCGCGGTCAGGCCCTCGTCCAGGTCAGGCGCCCCGCCCTCGACATCGCGGCGGTCAACCGCGACGTCGGACCAGATTACCGGGTCGAGGAGCGTCTGGGCTCCCTCCGTCTCATCCGGGTCGACATAGACCGCATGGTCGAGAAACTCGACGCGTCGATGACCCCCCGGATGATCTACATGCTGGCGGACATCCACGCGCGCGGCGTCCGGATGGGACAGTCCCGGGAATGGGACCGCCACCGGGATGCCGCCGTGGCCGCAGGGGAGCGCGGGCCCCGCGTCATGCCCCCGGGCTGGACCCCGCCGAAAAGCCGGACCCGGAAGGCCGTCGAGGCTGAGGCCCCGGCCGCCGGCCCGTCCCTGTGAGCCCCGAACTCCTCGCACGCGCCGGCCGGGCGCTCGCCGGCGACGACTGGCGGCGGCCGCTCGCCCGGGCGCTCGGGCCGCTCCATCCGGATGGCCCCCGCGAGGAGATCGACCAGCGCACCGTGTCCCGCTGGTCCCTCGGGCAGAGGGAAATCCCGCCCTGGGTCCGCCCCGCGCTCGTGGGGCTTCTCTGGCAGCGCGCCCAGGAACTCCACCACCAGGCCGACGAGGCCGCCGCGGCGGCGGACGCGCTGACTTTCTAACAGGAAGGGCCCCGGGATGACCGGGGCCCTTTTCTCATTCCGCGTCGTCGGGGCGTTGCTCCTCGGGCGGCGTGGGCGTCGCCGCGAGGCGCTCGCGGATCTCGGCGAGGCCGACCGGCCTGAAGTCCCAGCAGTCGACGCCGACGTCGAGGCTGCGGCTCGTCCCCGGCAGCTTCCCGTGGGAGTGCCCGTAGAGGTGGAGCGCCCCGCGCCAGGAACCACTCCACGTCCGGAGGCCGTAGTGGCAGAGCACCAGGCGGGTGCCATCGACGTGGATCGTCCGGAGCATCTCCGGCGGGCTCGCCCAGCCGAGGTCTAGGTGGCGGGGCTTGTCGTGGTTGCCCACGATGAGGTGGGCGTTACCCCGGACCCGGGCGAAGATCTCCTGGCACCGCTCGGCCGGCGAGTTCATGGCGAAGTCGCCGAGGTGGAACACCTCGTCGCCGGGGCGGACGACGCTGTTCCAGGCGTAGACGAGGTCGTCGTCGTGACGGCCGATGTCGTCCCAGGGGCGGCCCTCCATGGCGAGGATGCCCCGGTGGCCGAAATGCGTGTCGGCTGTGAACCACGTGCGGTGCGACGAGAAAGTCTGGCGGGTCTTGGTCTTCATGATGGGCAGCCTCCGTGGCGGGGGGCTGCGCGCGCGGCGTCACGCCCCTTGGATGGGTCTCTGGCTCGGGCGGGGGGCGCGTATTCGTTTCACGGGGGCCTCTCAGGCGGGGTCGAATCAGCAGGATCGCAGCTCGTGGAGCGGGGTCAACCGGGTCGGCGGGGTGACCCTGGGCGATGGTGAAGGAAGGGTGAAGGCGGGGCCGGAACGTCTACCGGTGACGCATCCTGGTGGACGTTCCGGCCCGGTTGAACGCCGCCCGTTTGTTCCTATTTCGTTCTCATCGGAGGAGCGACATGGACAACTATTACTGGATCGCCGAGGCGGCCGCGGAGGAGCGCGACGCCATCGCCCGGGCGCTCGCCGAGGACATGGCGGAGGCCTCGCGCGGAGGGAGGGGATTCGTGCGGGCCGAGCGCCCGGCGGACCTGGCTAGGGCGCTCGGCCGGGACCGGCGGGCTAAGCGGGGACGGCCTTCTTCCGCTTGGTCGGCGGCTTCCTAACGGGCCGCGGCCGCGGCGGCGGCAAGGGCACGCGGGCGACGGCCTCGCGCTCCCGCTCATAGGCGGCGAGGATCGCCTCGCACCACAGGGTCATCCCCTCGGCCTTGAGCTCCACGCGCTGGGCCCGGTCGTAGTGGAGGCGGGTGACCGCGGCGGTCCGCTCGCGCTCGTCTGACTTCCCGTCGACGTGGTCCAGGATGGCCGCCGCGGCCCCGCCCAGGCGACGCTCGCCGAGAAACGTGGCGAGCCCCCCGACGGACGTCATGCGGGGTCCAGCGCCGGATGCCGTACAGGGCGAACAGGTCGGCCTTGCTTGGGTCGGGCTTGCCCTCGCGCAGGCCCTGCAGCCGGGCGAGCAGTTGATTGAGCGCCAGGTAGGAGATGTGCCCCTCGCCGCGACGGGACGGGAACATCCAGGGTGAAGGCTTCTCCCGGCCCCACGCGTCTTCCTGCCGGTAGCGTTCAATGATCGCCCAGGCATCCGGAGGAACAGGAAGGCCGTGCGGCAGCTTTGACTTCATCACCGTTCCCGGCCAGCCGACGGCGGTCCAGCCGGGCAAGCTGTTGCTGAATTGCGGGACGCACGAGCCGACTTCGGTGGTCACCAGGGCACCGGTGCGTTGGGCGGTCAGCACGACGGCCCAGAGCGCACCGAGCAGCCCGGCGCCGGTGGCGTGCTCCGTCTGCCCGAGCGAGCGGTGTCGTTCCGCAACCACGAGGGTTCTGGCGAGCTCGTCCACGGTCGGCACGTGGGTCCGCGTCCCAGAGGCGTAGTCGACGGTCAGCCGGTCCCACCACGGGAACTCCATCCGGACGAGCCGGCATCGCAGCGGCTGCTCCCGCCAGCCCCAGGTCATCGCATCGCGGAACTGGCCGATGACCCTCTTGGCAGCGGACCGCTTCGTCGTGCCGTCCTCAAGCAGCCGCTGCCGGACGCCGAGCATTGTCTCCAGGTCCAGGGCGGCGACGGTTACCATTGACAGGCCGGCCATCTCGGGATGCCTGAGGTACCCCTCATAGCTGGCACGCCAGCGTCCGGCCTTGAGCTTCGGGAGCTTCCAGGCGAGGAACGCGTCGATCAAGTCGCCGACGACCCAGGGCCCGTCCCGCCGGCGTGCTTCGGCGGTCTGCGTCTCCGGCTCCTCCTCGGGCCACGCGGCGTCCAGGGCCTCCTCGACGCTTCCGGTCCGGCGCAGGACTTCCTCGTAGATGCGGGTCTCCGCCTTGGGCTGGTGCAGGCCCGGCACGGCGAGGCGGATGCGCTCGGCCTGGTCCCGGGCCTGCGCGAGGCTGATGATGTTGGCGTCGCCGATGCGCACCGTTCCGGCCTTCGACTTCCTGAGCCACGTCGCGGAATTCCGGGTCACGCGCAGGACGAGGCCGGCACATTCGGTGTCGACGAGGTCGAGGCCGCGCCCCGGGACCTCGCCCTTCCGGATCAGCGCGCGGGCCTTCGTCACGTGCCCGGCGGTGAGCGGCACGCGCTCCCGGGCGTACGAGCCCCTGCCACCCTCGACGGCCATGTAGTCCCCCCGGCTGGATACCACCCGGATACCACCTGACCCGAATCGCCCCCGCAACCCCGGTGTTAACCCTAGGCCGGCGATTTCCCCTGTATATTGAGGCGGTTGGTTACCGAAACCCTGGGCGGAAGGGATACGCTCGGGTTGACAATTCAGCCTTCCAAGCTGAATACGAGGGTTCGATTCCCTTCACCCGCTCCACGCCCGCCCCATAACGGGATAACGGAGCTCCGGCATCGCCGCACGGCCCGCCCGGTCAGGCGCCCACCCATCCGGTTTCAGCCCTCCGCCCTTTCGTTGGCGGCCATTCGCCGTGTTCGGGCCCCTCGGGAAGCATCACCATGAAGGTATCCGCCGACCTGTGCATCGTGCCGATGGGCGTCGGGCCGTCGGTCTCGCCCTATGTGCGCGAGATCAAGGCGATCATCGAGGCGAGCGGCCTAACCGCCACAATGCATCCCAATGGCACCAACATCGAGGCCGATTTGTCGGAGATCTGCGCCCTGGCCGAGCGCTGCGAGGCGCGGCTGGCCGAGTTGGGCGTCGAGCGGACCTTCTTCACGCTGATCTTCTCGACCCGGCGGGATAAGGAGCAATCCATGGCCGACAAGCTCGCGGCCGTCTCCTGACGGGTCGCCCCCGGGGCACCGCGCGGCGGCCACGCCGTCGCGCGGTTCTTTCAAGTCCGAAACCGCTCAGCCGTGGCAGGCGCAGCCGGCATGCTCGCAGCCGGCGTGATCCTTGTGACTGTCGGCGCAATCGTCACAGCAATAGGCCTTGCCGTCCCGGGATACGGCCTTGGTCAATTGGACCACGCACACGCAGTCCTGACAGGCGCATTTTACCATCTCGACGTCGACGCTGGCCATAACCTTCTCCTCAGACGATTCGTCCGCCGGCCCAGCCTAGCGCCGCGCTGCCCCGGGCGGAAGCGGATCGCCGCCGCGGTGACGCGCCCGTGATCCGACCGGCCCCTTCGTGCGTTCACCCTCGTCCGGACGTGCGCGTCCCGGGAGGAGGACGGCATGAGCGAGCAGAACACCGGCGACGTGCGGATCGAACCCTATGACAGCCCGGCGGGCGGCTGGGGCTCGGCCCGCTCGCTGGTCGAGATCCTGACTCGCGAGGGCGTGCCGGTCACCGGCTCGGCGATGCTGCTCAAGCAGAACAAGCCGGACGGCTTCATGTGCGTCTCCTGCGCCTGGGCGAAGCCGGCCAAGCCCCTGGCCTTCGAGTATTGCGAGAACGGCGCCAAGGCGACCGCCTGGGAACAGACCCGCCGGCGGGCGACCCCAGACTTCTTCGCCGCCCACACCGTCACCGAGTTGCTCGGCTGGAGCGATTACGCGCTGGAGGAGCAGGGCCGCCTGACGCATCCGATGCGCTACGATGCCGAGACCGACCGGTACCGGCCGGTTTCCTGGGGTGAGGCCTTCGCGGAGATCGGGCGGGAATTGCAGGCGCTGCGCGCCGAGGATCCGAAATCGGTGGTGTTCTACGCCTCCGGCCGGGCGTCCCTCGAGACCAGCTATATGTGGGCGCTGCTGGCGCGCCTCTACGGCAACAACAACCTGCCGGACTCATCGAACATGTGCCACGAGCCGACCTCGGTGGCGCTGCCGCAATCGATCGGCGCGCCGGTCGGCACGGTCCTGCTGGAGGATTTCGAGTCCACCGACCTGATCTTCTTCTTCGGCCAGAATGTCGGCTCGAACGCGCCCCGGATGCTCCACCCACTCCAGGAGGCGCGGCGCCGGGGGGCGCAGATCATCACCTTCAACCCGCTGCGCGAGCGCGGGCTCGAGCGCTTCACCAACCCGCAATCGCCGGTGGAGATGCTGACGCGCTCGGCCACCAAGATCTCGACCCAGTACCATCAGGTGAAGGCCGGCGGCGACCTCGCGGCGATCACCGGCCTGTGCAAGGTCCTGATCGCCATGGACCGGGAGGCGACAACGTCCGGTCGGCCCGCCATCCTCGACCACGCCTTCATCGCCGAGCACACGCACGGCTTCGAGGATTTCGTGGCGTTCTGCGACAGCCAGGATTGGGCGGGGATCGAGCGGCGCTCCGGCCTGACCCGCCCGGCCCTCGAAGCCGCGGCCGGCACCTACGCCCGGGCCAAGGCGGTGATCGGCATCTACGGGATGGGGCTGACCCAGCACCGCAAGGGCACCGAAACGGTGCGGATGCTGGTCAACCTCCTGCTGCTGCGCGGCAATATCGGCAAGCCCGGCGCCGGGATCTGCCCGGTGCGCGGCCATTCCAACGTGCAGGGCCAGCGCACGGTGGGCATCTCCGAAAAGCCGGAGCTGGTGCCCCTCGACAAGCTTAAGGAACTCTACGATTTCGAGCCGCCGCGGGAGAAGGGGCTCAACACGGTCGAGACCTGCGAGGGCATCCTCGACGGCAGCGTCCGGGCCTTCGTCAGCCTCGGCGGCAACTTCCTGCGCGCAGTTCCCGATACCGGGCGCATGGAGCCGGCGTGGCGGCGGCAGCGCCTGACCGTGCAGATCTCGACCAAGCTCAACCGCTCGCACCTGGTCAACGGAACCGTCGCCTACATCCTGCCCTGCCTCGGCCGGATCGAGATCGACCAGCAAGCCAGCGGTCCGCAGGCGGTCTCGATGGAGGATTCCACCGCGCGCTTCCACGGCTCCCGGGGCGTATCCGATCCGGTCGGCCCCGATGTCCGCTCCGAGCCCTGGATCGTGGCCGAGATCGCCAAGGCGTCGGTACCCCCGAACCCGCGGATCGACTGGAATGCCTGGGTCGCCGATTACGCCCGGGTGCGCGACGCGATCGAGGCGACCTACCCGAAGGTGTTCCACGACCTGAACGGCCAGATGTTCCGCCCCGGCGGGATCACCAAGCCGCTCGGCGCCCGTGACCGGAAATGGGAGACCGACACCGGCAAGGCGAATTTCGCGGTGCCGGAAGGGCTTGAGGCCGATCCCGACTTGCCGGCGCGCGGCCCGGACGTGCTCGACCTGATCACGCTGCGCTCGAACGACCAGTTCAACACCACGGTCTACGGCTACGACGACCGCTTCCGGGGCGTGAAGGGCACCCGGGACATCCTGTTCATGAACCGGGCCGACATCGCCCGGCTCGGGCTCAAGGATGGCGGCTCCGTCGATGTCGAGGCGGTGGCCGGCGATCAGATCGCGCGGCGCGTCGGCGGCCTGCGGGTGATCGCCTACGACATCCCGCCGGGAAATTGCGGCGGCTACTATCCGGAATTGAACGTCCTGCTGCCGCTCTGGCACCATGACGAGCAATCCAAGACCCCCGCCGCCAAGGCGATCACCGTGCGGGTGACGGCCGCGACCTGAACCGGGGGATCTGGCGCGGCGCCGTTCTCTCCGGCAAAGAGCCCGGATGGATCAGGTCACGCCCCGAGACGTGGAGCCGCGCCTGCGCGGGCTCCTGGACCTGATCGCGGCCGGCACGCCCGTCCGCGAGCCGGGTCTCGACCTCGCGCATGTCGATGCGAGCGGCACCGCGCTCGCCGCCGGCGGGACCGCGCCGGCCGACGCGGAATCGGGCGGCCTTCCGCTCGCCGAGGCCGACCTGTCGCGCGCCCGCATGGAGGAGGCCGACCTGTCCGGGGCCAACCTGCGCCGGGCGAGCCTCACCGGGGCGGTCGGGCGCTCGACTCGCTTCGTCGGGGCGATCCTGGAGGAGGCCGACCTGTCCGAGGCGGACATGTCGGGGGCGGATTTCACAGGCATCGTGGCCGGGCAGGTCAAGTTCGCCTCCGCCATGCTGGAGGATGCGCGCTTCGGCCAGGCGGCGATGCGCTTCGCGGATCTGTCGGGCGCGCTCCTGGACGGGGCGAGCTTCGCGGAGGCCGACCTCTGGGGGGCGGATTTCTCCGGCGCCGACGCGGACGACACCGTGTTCCGGAATGCGCGGCTCGACGAGGCCAAGCTCGCCGACGCCAACCTGACCCATGCCGATTTCGAGGGCGCCAGCCTGACCAAGGCCTCGCTGGCTGGCTCGCGCCTGCGGGGCGCCAAGTTCACCGGGGCGAAGCTCGACGGCGCCGACCTGTCCGGCGCCGACCTGTCGGATACCGATCTCGTGCGGCTCAACCTGGCCACCTGTCGGCTGCGGCATGCCCGCTTCGCCGGCGCCTGGCTCAACGGCACCCGGATGAGCGTCGAGCAGCTCGGCGGCGCCGTGGGCGAGGAGGTAACCGGCGCCTATGAGCTGGCGCAGGCGAGCTACCTCGCCCTGGAGCAGAACTGGAAAAGCATCGGCAGCCACGATGCGGCGAGCTGGGCCTACAAGCGCGGCCGCCGGATGGGCCGCTTCCAGGCCGGGCAACAGGCGCGCGCCGCCTGGGCCGAGCGGGACTGGGCCGGAATCCTGCGCCACGGCTACCGCTGGACCGCCGACCGCTTCGTCGAATGGCTGTGCGATTACGGCGAGAGCCTGTCGCGCATCGCCCGGGCCTTCGCGCTGCTGATCCTCGTCTTCGCCGGCCTCTACGGGCTCACCGGCGGCCTGTTCGTGGTGGAGGGGCCTGAGGCGGGGCCGACCTACAACCCGATCGACCTGATGAGCTACAGCGCCCTCAACATGATGACCGCCAACCCGCCGGAGATCGGCCTTAAGCCGACCGGGCGGGTCACCAACCTGCTGGTCGGCCTGGAAGGCGCGGTCGGGATCATACTGATGGGGCTCTACGGCTTCGTCCTGGGCAACCGCCTGCGGCGGTGAGGTCCGTCAGTCGTTGCCGTTCGCGCTCAGCCGCTCGATCAGGGTCCCGAGATCCTTGCGCAGGGCCCGGATCTCCGGCTCGCTGAGTTCCAGCTGGCACATCACGCTCTCGCGCACCGTGACCGCCTCCGCCCGCAGGGCCGCGCCCTGCGGGGTGAGCGCGATCTCGACCTCGCGCTCATCGGATTGGCGCCGGGTCCGGACCAGGAAGCCCGCGCTTTCCAGGCGCTTCAGCACCGGCGTGAGCGTGCCGGAATCGAGCCGCAGCCGCCGGCCGATCTCCGAGACGGTCACGCCGTCCTGCTCCCACAGCACCAGCAGGACGAGATATTGCGGATAGGTCAGGCCGAGCCGCTCCAGCAGCGGCCGGTAAGACTTCGTCATCCGGTGCGCGGCCGCGTAGAGCGCGTAGCAAAGCTGGTTATCGAGGAGCAGCGGATCCATCGCCTGCTCCGTCTCGATCGTGTCCACTGAATACGACATGTGTCTCGCCCATCGCGGTCCGAGTGCCGCCTGTCTCGCACCGCGACCGCGGGTTGGTCATCCTAGCATAACATGCTCGCCACACGCGCAAGCTCCTGCTCGACCAGCTCTTTCTCAACAACCCCGTCGGTCCGGCGTTGCGACACCTGGGGATGACAAGTTCGATAGGCTGTCCAAGAACCCGGCTTCGTCCTCCAGCGTACGCAGGTCGAGCACCAGCGTATCGTCGCTGATGCGGCCGATCACCGGTACCGGCAATCCGCGCAGGCGCTCGGCCAGCCGCTTGCAACGCCCCCCGGCCCCGCGCCGCCCGCTATCCCCGTCCGGCACCAGCACCAGGGCGGCACTCGGCATGGTCTCGACCGGCAGGGCGCCGGAGCCGATCTGGCTGATGCAATCCCCGACCGACACCGTGGCCCAGCCGGAGACCCGGTCCGCGACCGCGGGCGCGATGGCCCGGGCCTGCGCGTCGATCGCCGCGCGCGGGCGGGTCAGCAGGCGCAGGGTCGGCAATTCCTCGGTCAGCCGCTCGGGGTGGAGATAGAGGCGCAGCACCGCCTCCAGGGCCGCGTAGGTCATCTTGTCCACCCGCAGTGCCCGCTTGAGCGGGTTCTTGCGCACCCGGGCGATCAGGTCCTTGCGTCCGGCCACGATCCCGCACTGGACGGCGCCGAGCAGCTTGTCGCCGCTGAAGGTCACCACATCCGCCCGGGCCAGGGCCGCCCGGACGGTGGGCTCGGGCGGCAGGCCGTAGGCGGCGAGATCGACCAGGCTGCCGCTGCCGAGATCCTCCGCCAGGGGCACGCCGTGCTCTCGGCAGAGCGCATGGAGCGCGATCGGATCCGCCTCGGCGGTGAAGCCGGTGATCGCGTAGTTGCTCGGATGCACCTTCATGACGAGGCCGGTGCGCGGCCCGAGCGCCTCGGCGAAATCGTGCAGATGCGTGCGGTTGGTGGTGCCGACCTCGCGCAGCCGGCAGCCGGCGCGGGCCATCACGTCGGGGACCCGGAACGAGCCGCCGATCTCCACCAATTCGCCGCGCGAGACCACGACTTCCTTGCGCATGGCGAGGGCGTTCAGCACCAGCAGGACCGCGGCGGCGTTGTTGTTGACCACCACGGCGGCCTCGGCCCCGGTCAGGCGGCAGATCAGCCCTTCCACATGGTCGTCGCGCTCGCCCCTTGCGCCGGTGGCGAGATCGAATTCGAGGTTGCTGGCCTGGACCATCACGGCGGCCACCGCCTCGGCGGCCGAGCGCGGCAGGAGGGCACGGCCCAGATTGGTGTGCAGCACCGTGCCGGTGAGGTTGAACACCGGCCGCAGGGACGGGCGCCGCTCGGAAGCGAGGTTCCGGGCCGCCGCCTCACGGATCGCCGCCGCATCCGGCACCGTACCGCCCTCCGCCCGGATCTCGGCGAGGACGGCCCGCACCGCCGCGGTGAAGGCCGTGCGCCCATAAGCGGCCACGATCTCCTCCGAGGCCCCACCGACGAGACGTTCCACCGAAGGGATCCGGCGTTGGCCCTGTGCGGCGTCTTCGGGGGTCGGGCGGGCTGTCGCTGAGGATGTCATGGTCCGCTGAGAGATAACGATGCCCGCGCCAAGGACTACCCCGGCCCGGCGCGCGCGCGATCCCCGCAGGATTGGTCTGGGAGTGGCTTGAGCAGGTGGAAACCGTCGACCGTTTGTGAGTGAAACAGATCCAAGTCGCACCCGCCTGACGCCTGTCCCTGCGGAACCGGGATCGCCGTGCCGAGCACCGAGCGGGTTGTCAGCGGCACCCTCGATCAGGGTCCAGCTGGGGCTGATCGAGGTCCAGGCCGGTTCGTCGATCGGCGACGCCATCAACGGCGCCGAAGAGATCCGAAGCGATTGAGCCGGGAGCGCGACAGGGCGTCCGAGCCGCGCCCGGTTGACACTGCACGGGACACGGCTCTTTCGCATCTGGGACTCAGGCACCCGCGACGACAGGCCGCGCAGCAGCATCGGGATGTTCAGGCGCCTTACAGGGGACTCCGTCGAGGTTACCGCGCATCGCCGCCGCAGCTTCTGCATTCCAGCACTCGGTTCCCGGCGAGGCCGAGCCACCTCGGCTGCGATCCGTATCCGTATTTCTCGACGAGGCCTCGATGCAGGTCGCGTGACATTCAAGGCCTCACCGATGCGACGCACTTCGACTGACAATGCCGCGAGGGGATCCGGCGCGGCCTCACCCTTGCAACGCATGTATCCGCCCGCGGAAATAAAATCGTTCCCGCCTAGACCCACAGATTTACCGACCTGCCCCGGATGCGATACGAGTGCTCAGCGAATCACAATTTGTAATGGAAAATATCGGCGATGGGGCAAATAGACATCCCGACGGGCGCCACATCCCGTTCGGAAACATGCTGATTCACGCGTCTGTCGCGCGATGAAGACCAGAGATCGTGATCGCCGGGTTGAGATGAGACATGGTTGAGCAGGTAGTCCCGACGATCGAGAACCCGGGATCGCGCGAACATTACGAGGCCGTCGTGCTCGGGGCCGGCATCAGCGGCCTGGTCTCGGCTGCGGTCCTGATCGAGCAGGGGTACCGTCGAATACTCGTTCTCGACGAGTTCGAGAAATACGGCGGCAACCACATCGATTGCGCCATCGGCCCGTACAGCTTCGATATCGGCAGTTTCATATTCCAGGACGACTCGCCGTTGCTGGTGCATTTCCCTGAGATGCTGCCGTTGTATGTGCCCATCGACCCGACCTGGGGGAAGCTGACGCCGCAGGGCGCTGTCGCCGGCTATCCGCTGTCGATCAAGGACGACATCCTGCGCTCCGGCCCGTGGGGCTGTGCCCGGATCGGGTTGTCCGTCCTGTATTCGCGGATCTCCCGGCCGAAGATCCGAAATGCGCGCGATTTCGCCCGGTACTGGATCGGCGACTACCTGCTGCGGCGGTCCGGGCTCGAGAGCTACATGATGCGCTTCTTCGGCATCGCCGCCGAGAAGGTCGATCTCGATTTCGCCGAGAAGCGCATGCTCTGGATCAAGGAGCATTCCTCCCCGAGAGCGATGCTGCGGCACCTACGGCCCCGCAAGGCGGAGGCGCCGACCAATCGACAGCTCGCCCGGCCGAAATCGGGCTATGACGATCTATACGCGGTCGCCGCCGCGAAACTGCGCGGACAGGGCACCGAGTTCCGGCTCGGCTGCGCCGTCTCGCAGATCCGAAAGGCCGGGTCAGTGTTCCATCTCGACACGACCGGTGGGACCGTGACCGCGGACCGGGTCGTGTCGACGATCCCGATCAACCGCGCTCTCGAGATCTCCGGATTGGGCGCCGACGAGAACCTCACGTCGGTGACCCTGATCAGCCTGTTCTTCAGCTTCTCGGGCAAGAAGGGCTTCGACTGCGCGGTCCTGTACAATTTCTCGCATGGCGGGTTCTGGAAGCGCCTGACCATGTACTCGGATTTCTACGGCACGGCCGAGGGGCGCGAGTATTTCGGCGTGGAGGTCATCGCGTCCCAGGCGGGGAACAGCCTTGAGATCGCGGAGCGGGATTTCCGGTCGCACGTGGCGGCCAATCATCTGTTCGACGGCGACCTGCGACTGGAGGGCAGCCGCTTCGTGCCGAACGCCTATCCCATCTACATCAACCGCGCGCAGGAGCGGGTCGGGGTGGCGCTGGCGCGGCTGCGCGCGTTCGGGATCGAATCCTTCGGGCGGCAAGGCGGCTTCGATTATCAGCCGACCGCCCGCGTCTCCACGCAGAATGCCGAGGCGCAGGTGCGGCGCGGGCCGGCGCAGAGAGCGTCCTGACGCCGGTAAACCTCCGTGCGCGCAGGCTGACGCCTTCGCCGGCCATGGCAGCGCGGACAGGGGTCGCGCCTGACCTATCGACATGGTTGCAGCCCCATCACCGCATGCAACCATAAGATCAAGGTTGGGGGCACGAAGAATTGAGGGTCTGACATACCAGACCGACGCGCGTGGATTGATTAATCCATCCCTCGTATCGGCTACGTAGACGAGTGGATTTTGACGTCCGAGCAGGATAGAGACCGGGGCGAAATCCGTACCCGGCTCCGTCGTCTGGGGTGGGGCTTTGAAGGCTCGGTACGGCGCCGTCGGGCGCTGAAACGGTGTGCGCTCCGAACGCGAGCGGTGGAGCGATCGGCTCGCGGCGGGCGCGAACGGGCCTGACCTGCGTGAGCGCGAAGCGGAGTAGGCGTCAGTCGTGGAGAAAGAGCCGAGAATCGCCGTCGTCATCACGTGTTTCAATTACGAGACCTACGTGGGCAAGGCGATCCGGAGCGTCCTCGACCAGGAGACGCCCGATTGCGAGCTCGTGGTGATCGACGACGGGTCCACGGACCGGTCCTGGGACGTGATCCAAGAGACGGGCGCACGCGCATACCGGATCGCCAATGGCGGGCAGCGGTCGGCGTGTCTGTACGGTCTCGGACAGACACGCGCGCCGTTCGTCCTGTTCCTGGATGCGGACGACGAATTGGCGCCCGGCGCGCTCGCGCGCATCCTCCAAGTCCTCGATCCCGGTGTCGCGAAGGTCCAGTTCTGCCTGACCTGCATCGACGCGACCGGGCGGGTCATCACGGAGCGCTACCCGGCGCTGGAGGCCTTCCGCAGCCAGGACAAGGTGGTCGACGAGATCCTGCGCTCGGGCGTCTATCAGACGCCGCCGACTTCCGGGAACGTGTTCCGGCGGGATGTCTGCGAGGTCCTGCACCACTGCGCGTACGACAATGCGGTCGACGGCGTGATCCTGCTCGTGGCGCCATTCATGGGCGATGTCGTCAGCCTGTCCGAGACCCTCGGCCTGTACCGGGTCCATGGGCAGAACGATTCGGGGCTGGGGCGTGCCCCGCGGGCCGAGACGTTCGAGCGCGACCTCCGGCGCTTCGAACTGCGGTTGGCGCATCTGCGCCGGCTGGTCGGTCAGTTGCGGCCGGAGGCGGTTCTGATCGAGGCCGAGCGGACCTACTATTTTCGGTTCATGGATTTTTCCGCCGCGCTGGTCCGCGGAACCCGATACGGGTCTCGCGGCTTCCTAGACCTGCTTCGGGCCATCCTGACGGAGCCGCGCCCGCTGAAGTGGAAGGTCGCGACCGCGCTGTTCTTCGTGGCGATGTTCCTGGCCCCGCTCCGCCAGGCACAGGCGCTTCTCGCGTTCCGGTTCTCGGTCGGGCAGCGCTCGGCGCGACGCTTTCTGCGGGCCGCCAACGCCTCGCAATAGAGGCTCGGCCGTCCAAAATTCAACCTGTGCGCACTATATCTAGGCACAGCGCAGACAATGCGTAGTCCAATAACGCTGGACGGTTTGTGTTAATCTTCGACGTTGATTAGGGTCGCGCCTCGCGGCACCGCCGAGCGTCACGCGGCATCCAGGGCCGGACGCGATGTCGGGAATGTCTCAGGTGAAGCGAGCGTCGGTGTAACGTGCGGATTCTGCATCTTCTCAATCATAGGCGCCGCCTGAACGGGCATGTGCATGCGGCCGTCGATCTGGCCTGCGCACAGGTCAAGCTCGGCCACACCGTCGCGATGGCGAGCCAGGGCGGCGATTTCGACGAGCTGCTTCGGACGAACGGCATCGAGACCTTCGTCGTCGATCACGAGCGCCGCCCGGGCCCGGTCCTGAAGTCCATGGTGGGGCTCACCGGGCTTCTGCGGCGCTGGAGACCGGATGTCGTCCACGCGCACATGATGACGAGCGCCGTCCTGGCCTGGCCCGCATGCAAGCTGACCCGGGTCGCGCTGGTGACGACGGTCCACAACGAGTTCGAGAAGGGCGCCATCCTGATGGGGCTCGGCGACCGCGTCATCGCGGTGAGTGCCGCCGTGGCCAAGTCCATGCAGAAGCGCGGCATTGCGGCGTCGCGGATCGACGTCGTGCTGAACGGGACGATCGGTTCCGCCCGGATGGCCGGCCGTTCCGAGGTTCCGAAATCCCTCGATCACCCCGCGATCGTGTTCGTCGGCGGCCTCCATCCCCGCAAGGGCTTGCCCGACCTGCTGCAGGCCTTCGACGCGGTCCACGCGCAGCATCCGGCAGCGCGGCTCTACGTGGTCGGCGGCGGCCCCACGCAGGATAGCTACACCGCGATGGCCCGGGCGATGGCGTCCGCGGACGCGATCGCCTTCACCGGCCCGCAGGACGATCCCTATCCGTGGATGCTCGGCGCCGACATCTTCGTGCTGCCCTCTCACGCAGACCCGGCGCCCCTCGTGCTCTCGGAGGCGCGGGAGGCCGGGTGCGCGGTGATCGCCACTCAGGTCGACGGCATTCCCGAACTCCTGGGCCAGGGCGAGTCGGGGATCCTCGTGCCGCCGAAATCTCCGGACCGGATCGCCGACGCGCTCCGGATGCTGGTGACCGACCCGGACCAGCTCAAGGCGTGGCGCGCCAAGAGCCAGGTCGGGATCGAGAACCTGCGGATCGACCGCGTGGCGCGCGCGACGCTCGAGGTTTACGGCCGCGCCATCGGACCCAGGGCCAAGCCCTCCGCATCGTGACGCAGGCGGGACCCAGGGGTCACGCGAAGCCGCTATCCCGGCGGGTGTCAGGCTGTGTATTGGGGCAATAGGCTCAATAAGGCCTGTCATCGCCATATCGCCCATATCCGGGTTCATTCTCAGGGACAGAGACATCACGTTTCGCGCCGGCCGCGATCCCGTCGCATGTCGTCTCCCGCAGGATCGGTTCATGCTCACCCTCAAGACGTTGCGTGGCGCCGGCTGGAGTGTCGCGGCCCGAACGTCGTCGCGCGTGATCGACCTCGCAACGCTGCTCCTCCTCGCCCGGATGCTGACCCCGGCCGATTTCGGCCTGACGGCGATCGCGGTCTCGCTGGTCGCGATCGTCGAGATGGTTCTCGAGGTGCCCTTGGTGCAGGCGCTGATGCGACTGCAGAAGATCGAGAAATCGCACCTGGACACCGCGTTCACGCTCGGCCTGCTGCGCGGTGGGGTGATCGCGGTCCTGATGATGCTCGCCGCCTGGCCGGTCGCGCATATCTACGACGATCCGCGGCTCGTCCCGCTCATCCTCGTCCTGGCGCTGGGGCCGATCACGCGCAGCCTCTACAGCCCGACGATGGTGCACTTCTTCCGCGATCTGAACTTCCGCGTATCGTTCGTCGCGGATTTCTCGGGAAAGGTCATCGCGGCCCTGCTCTCCGTGGCGGTGCTCTACGCGGGCGGCGGCTATTGGGCGCTCGTGATCAATCCCGTTGTGTCGTCGCTCATGCCGACGATCCTGTCCTACGTGCTGGCCCCCTACAGTCCCAGGCTCTCGCTGGAGCGGCTGCGCGACTTCTCCGCCTTCACCGGCTGGTTCACGTCCTCGCAGGTCCTGGCCGCGTTCAGCTGGCAGTACGACCGCGTGTTCCTGGGCTACAACGTCGAGAAGGCCGTCCTGGGCCGGTACAGCCTGGCGAGCGATTTCTCGGTCATGCCGACCCAGAGCCTGATCGGTCCCGCCATGCGGCCAGTCATGGCGGCGTTCGCCACGATGGCCGACGACCGGAAGCGCCTGCACCTCTCCTTCCTCAAGGCGGCGCGCCTGACGATGTTCATCGCGCTGCCGGCGGGCATCGGGATCGCGCTGACGTCGGACCAGATCGTCGACGTCTTCCTCGGCAGCCAATGGAGCTCCGCGTCGGTCTATTTGCGGTGGCTGTCGCTCGCGGTCATGCTGACAGCCTATTATCAGCCGGTCTCGTCGCTCTGCGTCGCGATCGATCAGCCCAACCTGTTGTTGAAGATCAACATTCTGGAAACCGTCACGAAGCTCCCGCTGCTGACGGTCGCCTTCTACACGGGAGGCCTGCTGCTGATGCTGTACGCGCGGGTCGTCGCCGCCGCCCTGCATTTCCTGATCAGCGCCGTTTACGCGCGCCGCGTGATCGGAACCAGCCTCACGGCGCAGATGCGCAATCTGTGGCAGGTCGTGGTGTCCTGCATCGCAATGGCCTTGGCCGTCCTCCTCCTGGAGAACCTGTTGCAGCGGTTCGCCGTCCCCTCGATCGCGCAGTTGGTCGCCATGAGTGCGTGCGGCGCCGTTGTCTACGCCGCATCCATGCACCTGTGCGGCTTCCGCCTGCGCGCCCTGCGACAATAACCCCGGGCGATCGATCGCGGATAAGACCGGACATCGACCGGGATATGCTGCGCCGCGTTCGATTCAATCTTAATTTATCTGTTCATCGCGCTGCGCGATTTTTAGCAAAATTCGAGGGCGCGATATTTGCGTAAACTGCGGAGCGGGTTGAGTGTTGCCTGATATCGTATAAAGTAACAGCCAGCGACGCAGTGCGGCCCTTGTCCCGAATAGCGGGACGAAGCCGAGGTATTTTGTCGGAACCCGGTTTCGGCTCAGGAGATTTGAATGTATTGGCGGCAGATTGCTGCGTCTTGCGTGTTCGTGGTTGCCAGCGTTCTCGCAGCACCGGCCGCCGAGGCACCGGGCCGATACTTGCTCGGCCCGCAGGATCGTCTGACCATTCGGGTCTACGATCTGCGACGCAACACCGGCGAAGCGTATTCGTGGACCGCCCTGAACGGCGAATTCTCCGTGGCTGCGGACGGCACGGTATCGCTTCCGCTGATCGGCCAGATCAAGGCGTCCGGCGGGACGCCGACCGATCTCGCCGAGGCGATCGGAACCTCGCTGAAACAGGCGGCCGATCTTGCGGAGACGCCGGCGGCGTCGGTGGAAGTCGCGAAATACCGCCCGTATTACATCACCGGCGCGGTGCAGCAGCCGGGTAAGTTCGAGTATCAGCCCGGCCTGACCGTGCTCCAGGCGGTCAGCACCGCGGAGGGGCTGCTGCGCGCCACCGACCCGCGCATGGTGCGGCGCGAGATGGTGACGACGCGCGGTGAGCTGCGGACGCTCGCCGCGGAGCGGATCGCGCTGGCCGCCAAGCAGGCGCGCCTCGACGCGGAGATCGCCGGGGCGGATACGATCACCTTCGGCGAGGATCTCAAGGCCAACGCGGACAAGGCTCGGGCCGATCAGGCGATGCGCGGCGAGCAGCTCCTGTTCGACACGCGCCGCAACGCGATCAAGGCCGAGGTTGCCGCGATCGAGCAATCCATGTCGAGTTTCCGCGCCGAGATCGGCGCGCTGGAGAACAAGTCCAAGTCGCTCGATCGCCAGATCGAGCTGAGCCGAGGCGAATTGAACCTCGTCAACGATCTCGTCGCCAAGGGGCTGACGATCACACCGCGGAAGCTGGCTGCCGAGCAGAGCCAGGCGGCCTTCGAGAGCAACCGGCTGGACGTTCAGGTCGCGATGCTGCGCGCCCAGCAGAGCCTGACGCGGGCCGAGCGCGACATCATCGAGCTCCGGTCCCGGTTCCGCCGCGACGCCCTGGCGGAGGCGGCCGATACCCGCCTCAAGCTGGCGCAGAACGACGAGAAGACACTGACCGCCGGGCGGCTCTCGGCGGATGCCGAGGCGCAGACGCTCGGCACGGCCGAGGATGGCAGCGAGACGCTGACGCCGCGCTACGAGGTGACCCGCCGGGTCGGCGACCGGTCGACCACCTGGCTGGCGCAGGAAGACGGCCAGGTCGAGCCCGGCGACGTCGTCCGGGTCACCCTGGTCCGCAACCCGAGCAGCAGGTCCGGGGAGGCGCCGCAGGTCGCCGTTCCGCGCCGGCCGTCCGAGGGGGGCAATGCGAACCGCACCGGGCCGGCTTCCGCGGATGCCGTGCGCCGGGCCGCCGAGAGCGCGGATCGCTAGCGTCCGGCCCCGGCCGGAGCGGGGTCAAGCGCGGCGCGCCGCGGCGACCGGCTGAACGTTTCTCCCCATGAGGCAGGCGGATCATGAGCTTCGAGCCGATCGGCGCAATCACGATCGTTGTCGGGCTGTTCTGCCTGCTGTTCGGCACCCGGTCGACGGTCGTCGCCTTCGTCGTGTTCTGCACGCTCGGATCCGCCGCCGCGCTGCTGCTCGGCGGCGCGAACGTGCAGCCGGCCCACCTGTTTCTCGTCTTCCTGGCCATCTCGACCCTGTTCTGGCGCAAGACCGCCGTCGAGATGCTGGAGGCCCTGAAGATCACCGAACCGGGTTTCTGGCTGCTCTGCCTCGTCTTGTACGGCGTGCTGAGCAGCTATGTCATGCCGCGGCTGTTCGCCGATGAGACCTATATCATCCCGCTCGGCGCCTCGACCCATCTGAGCACCAGCGACGGCGCCGTGCCGCTGGGGCCGGTGTCGAGCAACCTGACCCAGCCGATCTACCTGATCGGCGACCTCTTCTGCTTCCTCATGATCGCCACCGTGGGATCGACGCAGCGGGGCCTCGAGACGCTCGCCACCGCGCTCATTGCCTACGCGGCCACCAATATCGGCTTCGGCATCCTCGATCTGGTCACCAGTGCGACCGGCACCCAGGAGGCGCTGCAATTCATCCGGAACGCCCAGTACACGTTCCACGATGAGGAGGTGGTCGGCACGATGCGGCGGATCATCGGCTCCTGGCCTGAGGCGTCGGCCTTCGCCGGCATGACGCTGGGGGCGCTCGGATTCACCGGCATGCTGTGGCTGTGCGGGCGCAAGCCCCTCGTCACCGGCCCCCTGGCCCTGCTCTCGCTCATCTTCGTGGTGATCTCGACCTCATCGACCGGGCTGGTCGGTGCCGTCGTCGTGCTGGGGCTCCTCTACGCGACGGCGCTGCGGCGGTGCAGCCTGCGCCCGCAGGATCGCTTCAGCGCCGCGACAGTCGTCCTCGGGCCGCTGCTGCTCTGCCTGATCGTGCTGCTGGTGCTCGCCACCGACGGCGTAGCCGCGCGGATCTACGAGTACGTCGACACGCTGATCCTGAGCAAGGCGCAGACGGAATCGGGCATCCAGCGCGCATCCTGGAATGCGCTGGCCTGGCGAAACTTCTTCGATTCGTGGGGTCTCGGCGTCGGCCTCGGGACGAACCGGACCTCCAGCTTCCCGCTCGCGGTGCTGTCGAATGTCGGCGTGCCCGGTGCCGTCTTCTACCTGTTGTTCATCCTGACCGTGTTCGGCGTCCGCCGGGGCGAGCCGCGGAGCTATCCGAGCGACGTGCGCGCCGCGGCCCGGGTCGCCTGCCTGTCCCTGCTGACGGGCGCCCTCATTGCCGGTCCCACGGTCGACCAGAGCCTGCTGTTCTACGTCTTCGCCGGCGTCGCCTCTGCCTGGCCGGAGCGCGAACGCCGCCCGGCCGCGCCGGTCGCGCCGGCCGCGCCGGCCGCGAAGCTCATCCCCGATCCGCTCGCTCTGGGCCAGGTGCGGCCCGCGCTGCGGTAGCGGTCAGGCCGCCGCAGCGGTCCCTACGGCTTGCCGGATGGCCTCCGCGTGGATCTTGGCCGAGTTCTCGACGCTGTAGCGCTCGATATTCTCCCGCCTGAAATCCGCGAAAGTTCTCTCTTCGGCGATCCGGTCGCAGTAGCTGTTCATGGCCTCGACCAGGGCGGCCTCATCGTCGGGCGGGACCAACTGGCCCAGGCGCCGGTCGATCAGGATGTCGCTCGGCCCGAACTCGCAATCGGTCGAGATGACCGGCAACCCGCATCGGAGCGCTTCGCAGATGGCGAGGGACCATCCCTCCCACCGCGACGTCGCGACGAAAACATCGCTCGCGTAGAGCGCTCGCTCCGGACTGTCGGGGTGATATTCGAGCTTGACCACATCCGTCAGGCCGAGGCGCCGGATCTGCTCGGTCAAGGCCGCCTTGTCGGCACCATGGCCCACGAGACGCAGCCGGATGTCCTGCCGGCGCGTGTAGAGCGCGGCGAACGCGTCGATCAGGATGTCCTGGCCCTTCTGGTAATCGTATCGCCCGACATTCACGAAGGTCACCAGCCCCGCCGTCGGCGTGTCGTCGGGCCCGGGCGCTGCGAATTTCCGGACCGGGTTCGGCACCCAGACCGTCGGCCTGCGGCAGTTGAAGTCGTCGGTGAAGGCGCGAAGCTGCCGGGGCGAGGTGCCGAACACCGCGGCCACGCGTCGGAGGACGAGATGCCGGAGGAGGAAGAACAGGATCTTCGCCTTGAGGTGTCCGCTCTCCCGGCGCGGATTCCCGTGCAGGTGCATCGCGACGGGCTGCCTCAGGCCCAGGCGCGAGAACCAGAAGATCACCGTCGGTTCGATCTGGGGAATGACGACGAGGTCGTAGTGCTTCTCCCGCACGACGCTCCGGAACGCCCGCATCAGCGCTAGGCGTGACGAACCGGCTCGCCTGACGATGGAGTAGGCCCGCGGCAAGGGCGGGTGGTTCCTGTGCTCGGACACGAGCAGGACATCGACGTCGAACACGTCGCCGTAGGTTTCAGCCAGCTCCGTGCAGATCTCGTCGTTGACGCGCTCGATCCCCGCGAAAACCGTCGTGCCGGGCTGGCAATAGAGGACTTTGATCTTTCGATCCGTCGCGACGGCCATCAGGGACACTCTGAGTCTCGGTATGCGGGCACGGTGATCGCCGGAAGTGCGCCGCGATGGCGGGACTTCGCACGGATCTTCGAGCGATCCCCGCCGCAGCGGAGGCCGATTCGGCGGGAGACGGCGCGCCCGATGACGGACCGAGCGCGCTCCAGCACGCTAGAGCCATTCCCGATTGCGTTGCAATCGGGAATGGCTCTAAGTCTTTGATTTTGCGCGCTCGCTTGCGCCGAACCGGTATCCACTTCGGCGGCGAGCGCTCTAGGCGCGGTTGAGCACGGCACCGATGACGCTGGCGCCGGCACTGCGCAATCCGTTCACGGCGTCCGAGAGTTCGTCGACGGTGGTGCGTCCGGCCTCGGCCACGATGATCACCGCATCGGCCCGCCGGGCCGCGGCCCGGGTCTCGGCGGAGACCGACAGGGGCGGCAGGTCGAGGATGACGTAGCCCGTCTGCCGCAGGTGGTCGATCACCTTGGGGAAGGACGGTGCACCGAGGTAGACGCGGCTGTTGGCGGCCGTGTTCGGCAGGCGCGCGGGCAGCACGGAGATCCCGCCGTAATCGAGGAGCTTGGCCTCGGGAATCCGGCTGGGATCCTCGATCAGGTCGGCCAGGCAGGCCCCCTCCCAGGTATCGACATCGTAGGTCAGCGACCGCGGAGCGGATCCGTGGATGTCCGCGTCGATCATCGTCACCGAACGTCCGCTCTCACGGATGATCCGGGCGAGGTTCAGCCCGATGAGCGAGGTCCCGGAATTCGCGGTGCAGCCGACCAGGGCGACGACCGCCTCGCTGTCGCCGGGGCGGCTCGAGAGGGCGAGCTGGATCGAGGTTCGCAGGTCGCGGATGCCGGAGGCGAAGCCGCTATTGCCGAGCCACAGCGTCGTGGCGGACCGCAGGTCGCTCGGACCGCGCCGCCCGGCGACGCCCTTGCGCGAGACGTCGGGCATGACGGCCAGGCACGGGATGCCGACGCGCTGGACGAGATCCTGCGGGGTCCGGATTCGCCGGTCCAGCGCCTGCCGCAAAGCGACGGCGAGCAGCCCGCCGACGAGACCCACCGTCAGGCCGAGGCCCAGGATCAGCGTCTTGCGGGGTGCGGACGCCCGGAGGGGCTGGAGCGCGGCACCGATCACGCGGGCATCGGCGTCCGGGGTCGGCGCGTCCGGCAAGCTGCCGCTGGCCACCGCGGCTGCGGCCGACCGCGCCTGCGAGGACAGCGCGTTGACGCGGCCCTGCAGGAATTCCGCGCCGTTCTTGGCGGCATCGGCCTTGGCGGCGATTGATTGCCAGAGATAGGCCGAGACCGCGGCGTTCGCGATCCGACGCGCCAGGGTCGGGTTGGTGGAGGTGTAGGAGACCTCCACGACGTAGGACTGACCGACCCGGCGGACGCTGAAATTCTGCGCGAAGGTCTCGAACTGGCGCTGCTGAACGACTTCGGGGCTCGGCGGCGGCGGCTCCGGAATGCCGAGCAGGGATTTGAGGCTCAGGCCCGACGGCTCGGCCTTGGCGGAGGGCGGAAGGCCGAATTCCGGATTGTTCGCGAGCCCGAGGCTGTTGAACACGTTGGCCAGCAGGCGCTCGGAGCGCAGGACCTGGAGTTCGCTCTCGGCGCGTCCGACATCGAGGCTCGGCGCCACCGCGCCTTCCGCCGAGCCCGAGCCGGCTTGGCGGCGCGGCTCCAGCAGTAGGGTCGCGGTTGCCGTGAACAGGGGCGTGGCGGTGCTCGCGTAGACGAAGGCGAGGCCGACGCAGAACAGGATCCAGAGCGCCACCACGAATTTGTGGCGCTTGGCGGCCTTCAGGGCGGCGGAGATCACCGCCATGGGACCGTCCGGGACGCCCACGGACGTCGCCTCCGGGAACGGCCAGACGACCTGAGGCCGATCCTGCGAAATCCGATTTTGATCGTGCACGCTCATCTCACGGCTTTCCGTCGGATCTGCAGGGCCCGCTCAGGTTCGAGGCGTCCGAGGAGTGCGTCGGCCGCACCCCGCAGGTTGCCTCGCAAACGGCCGCGCCGATCGATGAACGGCTCCGGGACGGCTGATCGCGCCAGATTGCTGGTGAAGTTCCGAAATAAATGATCGGCCACCTGAGCGTAAGTCATCGTTCCCTTACGCAGCATGTACAGGGGATTAACCACCTGCGAATAGCCGAGCCGGTCCCCGGCGATCCGGCCGCCCTTCACGCCCATGTGGACGCCGCGCGCCGCCATGCATTTCACGAGCCGACCGCCCTTCGCTCTCAGGGCGGCGCCGAAATCCCGGTCCTCCAGCCAGCCGTAGAGGACCAGGCGCTCATCGAACCGCAGGGCCCCGATCGCGGAACGCCGGAAGGCCATGTTGCATCCATAGGGACTGAACGGCTCGATCAGCGGCGCCGGCACGACCGGCCCGCTCTCCGCGAGCAGGCGATCGACCTCCTCGAAGGTCAGGCCGGGCCCCTTGATGCCATCCGCGAGCACGTCGCCCGTGAAGCCCACGATATCCGCCTCGTCGCGGAACGTCCGGGCGGCGACATCGAGCCACTCGGCGTCGGGCACGAAATCGTCGTCGAAGAAGGCGACGACATCGATCCCTTCGGGTAGCGCGGCCAGCGCCGCGTTGCGCTGCGCCGCGAGACCGGGGCGGCCCGTCACCACCGCGACGTCGGGCCAGTTCGCAGCGTCCCCGGCATCCTCCGGCTTGATGCAGGAGATCATCACGGCGGCCGGCTTGTAGGTCTGCCGGTCGAGGATCCGCCGCAGCGTCTGGGCGACGACGTCCGGCCGCCCCAGGGTCGCGATGACCACGGCGATGCTGGGCGGGGCGGAGGCGGTGCGGGGGCGCCCGACATCCCGCCGCTGCGGCGCCTGCATCACGTCCAGGTAGCCCTGCGCCGTGTCGGCCCAGGAGAACCGGGCCGCCTGGAGCCGGCCGCGGCCGATCAGATCCTGACGGAGGTCGGCACTCGCCAGCAACGTCCGGACATGCGCCAACCAGAGATGCGGCTGGTCCGGGGGCGCCAGGAGCGCGGCGGTGCCGCAGATCTCCGGCAGGCTCGCCCGGTCGGTGGAAATGACCGGGCAGCCCCGCGCCATCGCCTCGAGCGCCGGCAGACCGAAGCCCTCGGTCAGCGAGGGGAAGGCCAGGCACAGGGCGCGCTCGAGGAGGTAGGCCAGATCGTGATCGCTCACGAAGCCGAGATGCTGCACATTCTCGCTGCGCTGCAGATCCTCCGCGGCGAAGATGCCCGCCTGCCCGCCGGCAATGATCAGGTCGACGCCGAGGGTCGCGAACTCGCCGGCCAGACTGAGCAGCAGGCCGAGATTCTTGTGTCGCGCGCGCGAGCCGAGCGCCAGGACGAACGGGCGCTCGCTCCCGTCCGGATTGCGGCGCAGGGCCGACGGCGCCCGGGTCGCCTGGTTCGGATCCCAGGCCTGGACATGCTCGTGCCCATTGGGGAGGACGAGGATGTCCGAGGCCTTCAGCGACAGATGCTGCGCGATCTGCCCGGCCGAGAAGGTCGAGACCGTGGCGATCCGCGCCGAGCGCCGGGCCAGGAGCGGCTGGAGGGTCTTGTAGAACGCCCGGAACGACGCGCTGTAGCTCTCCGGCTCCAGGAACACGTTGGCGTCGTGGATGCAGACGACCTGATCCGCCTTGAAGGCCGGAGCGGTGTTGCAGAGGTTGAGCAGACGACCCGGCCAGGCGCGCGGCAGGACGGCCTGCTCCCAGGCATGGCCGCCCGCGCGGCCGACGACCTTGAGCGGCGTCCCATCCAGGCCAGGATCCTGGGCGCCGGGCGGCGCCAGCAGGGGGATCGTGGAGCCCTGCGCGGAAACGGCCTGGCTCATCGCCCGGGTCACGTTCAACGCGTAGCGCTGAACGCCGGTCATCGATTGCGTCAGGAAGCGACCATTGATCCCGAACGACTCAGCCGCTTTCATGCTGACGATATACTCCTATTGCGATCCGTCATATAAAATATTAATCTATCCAATATGGCCGATAGTGCTTGCCACTATTTTTGCCGTCCGGCCCGACCCTTTCAGGCCGCAACGTCCGTTTCAATTGCTGCGGGCCGTTTTGCACTATCACAGCGATATTACTGGTAAATGCCCCTTAAGGCCACAGTTCCTTACGCTATCGCTCAGCCGTGTACAAGAAACGGCCGCTGCCCTCGAGAGCAGTGGCACCGCGTTGCGGCATCTGCGCGTCGGGATCGATCCGGCCCGGACCAGACCGGATCGCGGGGCCTATTCCGCCAGCACCAGCAGGGAATAGCCGCCGAGGATCCGCACGGTGAGATCCTGGTTGAGCGCGAACATGGCCCGGCGCGGGATCTTCATGAGCTTGCTGGACGTCGCCTGGTTGGGCAGTTCGAGGCGTCCGGCCGTATAGGCATGGTCGATGATTTTGTATCCGCAGTCCCGAAGGGTCGCGAGCGCCGATTCCTTGAAGAAATAGTGCAGGTGCCCGACACCTTTTCGCAGGTTCATGATCGGCCGCTCCCGGAAAAGCGACTGCACCGACAGGTCGAGCGGGATGTGGAAGATCTTGTATTTCGCCAAGGGACGCAGCTGCTTCGCGAAGCCGAGATAATCCTCGACATGCTCGATGACGTCGATGACCAGCATCACGTCGAAGGGCGCCGCAGCGGCATCGAACACGCTTTCGAGGTGGAATTTGGTCCGGTCGGTCTCCTTGGTCTTGGCCCGCCGATAGGCATGCGGGGAGACCTCGTAGCCGTAGCCCTTCGAAAAACCGAAGGAACGCTCAAGGTTGAGAAGGATGTCCCCGGTCCCGCAGCCGACCTCGCAGAGCGTATCGAACGTGATAGCGTTCTTATTGATAATCTGAGCGATCTGCTTCGCTTTCCAGGGCGCGTCTTCCTCGTGCCATCCTGGATTATTCTCCGCATACGTCTCGCTCTGGTAAATTTCAAGCATACTGGTCATCCCCAGGCATACGTGTGACGGGGAACTGAGTTCGTCCTGTCATCAACGTTTCGACAGCCAATATGGCCTCACCGCGCATTGAATTTTTGTAGCTCCGTCCCCCGACAACGCAACCTTCCGATTGAAATATCAACCGCTTAACGGAAGGATCGTTAAGGCCAGAGATTTTTATAGCTGGCCAGATTTCCATTTACGTCCGCGTAATTGCGGTGGATCCATTACGGGCGACGCTCGCGCAACGGGCTGCCCTCTCGGGCGGCTCACCGATGGGTTGAAGAGCGTCGCTGTTTGCAATCTATAAGGCTGTATTAGCTGCGCTGTAGCCGGATCAGTACTTACATCAGCGTTCTGTGCAGCCGAATCGGCAGGCGAGAAGACGCTCTCTGCCCAACCCGCCGTCGCCCAACAGCGTGCCGCGCCTCGTCAACGCTCGCGCCGGCGCAGGGCCCGCATCTCGGAGCGCAGCGCGCGCCCAGCATAGATCAGCTCGATCAGCGAGAGCGCGAGGCGGCCGCCGCGCGGGAAAGTGCGGATCACGGCCCCCTCGCGCCACAGGCTTTCGCGGATCCGCTTCAACGGGCTCGCCGCGCCAGGACCGGCAAATTGCGCCCGCAGCTCGGTCCGCCCGAAATCCCGGGATCGGTGCCCGAGGCTCAAGGTCGCTACCGCCTGCGCGTCCGGCCAGACCACCGCATCCTTCAGCTGCTGCCAGGCCCGCGCCGCATCCTGCGGGACACGATGGAGCGATTCCGGCGCGAGGCTGTCGATGGCGGCCAGGACGCCGGAGAACAGGCCGGGCTGCTCGGGCGCAACGCGGCTCTCCCAGCCGGGAACCTGAAGGTTGGCGCGCGGCGCAGCGCCGTCAACGCCGGCCGTGAAGGTGCGAACGCTCGCCAGATCCGGCTCAAGGCAGGCCTCGATCAGCTGCCAGAATCGGAGCGCCGAGGTCCGGACATCCCACGGCGTGTACGCGTCGCTCTCGACGCTGAGGCCGAATGTCCGCGGGAAATGCGGCGTGGGAAGCCCCTTGTAATTGCAACGGGCGAATTGGAGGCCGGACCATTGCCGGTCCGGAATGCCCTCCTGAAGGATCCGGACCGTGCTGCCGTAGAGGCCGGTATCGACCAGAACGCCGTGGCGGCGGCCGCCGGTACAGGCTGCGAGATGGGCGCGAAACAGCCCATCCTGCTCCGCGACCGCGCGGTGGAGCGCCACCACGCCGGGCTCGTCGCCCGCCAGGAGCGCGATGAACGTCACCGTCTCGAACGGCGCGTGCCAGGGCGGCGGCAGGTCGAGATCGTCGCGCTGCGCCAGGGCGGCGGCGATCTCGGCCATCGACTGGCCGCTGAACTCGCGCTCCAGCTCGGACAGGACGCCCGGACTCGGCGGGTCGAAGGCGGTCCGGGCCGCGACAAGGCGCGACACCATCAGGTCGGCGTGCGGCACCTGCTGCGGCAGGGCGGTGCGGTCGAGGAAGCGCTCATAGGCGAGTCTCAGTCGCAGGCCGCCGCGGGCGCAGAAGAGCAGGACGGCCTCGTCCCCTTGGAGGAAGCGCTCGAACAGCCAGAGACGGAGGCAGAATTCCGCCAGGATCGGGCCCACCACGACGCGCCCGAACGTCTCCGCGTCGAGCCGGCCGACATCGGGTACGCTCATGCGGGTGCGCCCGCGCGCTGCGTATGCGCCGCCCGGATCCGGAATCCGTGGAGCGCGCGGGCGCGCAGGGCGTCGGCCCGGCGCCGGAACACGAGATGCTTCGGCCGCAGCACCTGCAGGGAGCGCAGGCCCGCGGCCTGGGCCATCGTCACATCTGCTCTGGTATCGTCGCCGATATGCAGAATGTCGGCGGCCGCCACGCCTTCCTGGCGCAGCACGACCTTGAACAGGGCGCCGGTGCGCTTGGTCGCGTTGTGGTCGGCGCTGGCATAGATCTGGGCGACGGGATGGTCGGGCGCGCGGGCAGCGAGCAACTGCGCGATCGTCTCGCCCCGATGATACGTGTCGCTGACCGCGATGATCCGGCATCCGCTCCGGACCTGCGCGCGGAGCCAGTCCAGGAGGACCGTATTGGCGGTCAACTGGGCGATCTCGATCGCGATTTCGGCGTGATGCAGGATCTCCGCCGCCTGGGCATCGAGAGAGAGGATCCGCCCCATCGCGTCGACCATGTCGGCGAACCGAACGTCCCCCGTGGGGCAGGAGAGATCGAGGGCTCGATAGGCCTGCTTCTGGACGTCGAGGCGGGCGTCGTAGATCGCGCCGGGATGACGCACAATGCCCCGCTCGGCGGCCAGGCGCTGCGCGGCGAGCACGGCGATGTCGTTGAACCGCTGACGTTCCGAGCGATGATCCCGATAGAGCAGCGTATCAAATACGTCGCAGGAAATGATCCGGGCAGCAGCTGTCTTGGGGAGGAGCATGATGCCTTTTAGCCCTTTAAACCCGCGCGTATAGCCGCGGCGAGCCGATCGCCGGGACGCGTCTCCGACATGCCCGACCTGTCCGCAGCGTGGCAACCGCGATTGCGGTCTATCCAGACAAAATCGCTGGCCTGATTGCCGGTTAACAATATTCGTGCGCGACTTCGCCCCCGAAAATGGTTGTGAGGAATCCGGCGCCTATTGTGCGTTGGGAGCAAACGCGACTCACCCGGAACTCCCCATCGGCGCCGAACCGGCATTCCGTCCGGCGAAGGGCGCTGCGGGCCGCGCTTCGAGCCCGCAGCCGTAGGCGAACCCACCCTATTCCTTGCAGACAGCGTCGCGCTTCGTCTCGTCGGGGGCGAAGGCGTAGACGTAATCGACCAGCAGATCGGAGGGGTTGGGGGTCTTGTCGATCGGCCAGCCGGAGCCGAGGGCGAGGTTGACGAGGATCATCAAGGGCTTGGTGTGCTCGGGCGGGGTTGGGGTCCGGCCGATCTCGCGGCGGTCGAGATAGAAGACGACCCACTCTTTCGTGACATCGACGCCATAGGTGTGGAAGCTGTCGTTGAGCGACCCGCTCGGCACCGAGGTGACGATCTCGCCGCCGCGGTTCTTCTTGGGATCGGTTTTGTCCCAGATGTGCCAGACCGAATGGAATCCGTCCGGGAACTGGCCGTAATATTCCAGCACGTCGATCTCCACCGACGGGGTCTTGTCGTCCTTCGGGTTGTTGGCGTTCAGCCAGAAGGCCGGCCACACTCCGGGGCCCGGCGGAAGCTTCATCCGGGCCTCGAAATACCCGTACATCAGGGCAAAGCCCGCGGTGGTGGGATCGGCCGAGGAGATCAGGCCGGAGGTCCACTTTCCGTTGTCGTGCTTGCGCGCCCGGATCTTCAGGATCCCGTCTTTGACGATGAACGGCGCGTTCTTCTCGGGGTCGGCGAAGATGTCGATCGGATCGATGAACTGGGCATCGCCGAAATCGCCGTTCCAGGGCGTGTGCGCCGACCACCGCGTCCGCTCATTGTTGGACTTCGAAACGCTCAAGTCGTTGAAATCGTCGGCGAAGACCTTCTTGTACCGGCAGAGCTGCAGCGGCTCACCCTGCGCTTTCAGCTCCCGACATCCCGCGACCGTGGCGAGGCCGGCCAAGGCTGCAACGGCTGGGAATACCCATTTATTCCTCATCAAGCGTGCGCCCATTTGGGATACCTGCAATGTCAGCGAGTTTTAGCGATTATATTTTGCCTTATTAGACGGTGTATATAGTTTCGGTCCAGGGCAAAGATCGGCAGATTGCCGAGGCGCGGGACAATCGGAGCGGGCCAGGCGGTCCGGACGACGCGCGGGCCTGGGACTGCGGCGACGCGGCCAACGGCACCGCGGAGCGGCATGACCCATGGCCCCGTCGAACGTCACCGCACCGATGGTGATGGAAGGACGCGCGAACGCGAGGGCGCCAAGTGCGACACCCGGCCAGCCGGCGCACGTCATCGCGAGCGGACGCAAAGTCCAGGAACGGTCTCGGCGCTTAGCCGCTGCGTGGCCGCGAATGTGTTCGCGCCGCCCAAAGCTCCGGCGCAAGCGGCCGGATCACATCGTGGACGGGAAGGACCCGTCCAGCGGCCTCAGAATGCGAATCCGACTTCGGCCGCGAAGGCGTCGAGGAGCGGCAGCGAGGCGTCGAACAGCGGGCGCGAGCCGAAGGCGTCGCCGGCGCGCACGAACAGGGTCGCCTTGGCGTTGCGGTGCGGACCAAAGACGCAGGCGAGACGGCCGTCATCCTTGAGCTGATCCAGCAGCGCCTGCGGCCGGACCTCGACGCGGCCGTTGATCAGGATCACGTCGAACGGCCCCTCCTTGGGGGCGCCCGCCTGGAGCGGGCCCTCGATCACCCGGACCGAGGAACCCAGCTTGGCGCGGGCCTTCTCGGCAAGGTCCGGAACCGATTCCAGCGCCGTCACCGCCGCGCCGAGATGCGCCATCACTGCGGCCGCATAGCCAGTGCCGGTGCCGACATCGAGGGCCTTGGCGCCGGGCCGGATCTTCAAAGCCTGGATCATCCGGGCCAGCACCATCGGCGCCGGCAGGCAGCGGCTCTCGCCGTTCGCGCCATCGAGCCGCAGGGTCTGATCGATATAGGCGAACGGCTCGCGGCCCGGGGGCACGAAGGCCTCGCGCGGCACCGTGTCGAACGCGTCGAGCACCGCGTTGTCGTTCACGTCGAAGGTCCGCAACTGGCAATCGACCATCATCCGCCGCGCCTGCGCGTAATCGATCATCGAACCGTGTCCTCGAACCGGATCGGAACGCCGCCCCCGCCAGGCCGCTGCGTCGGCGCCGCGGTCCCCGGCCAAGCTCAAGCGTTCCGGACGCGCGCGTTTTCGGAGATCACTCGCCAAAACGCAAGGTTTTCGCGGACGGGACCGGCCATGAGAGTCAACGGCGCGGTCGCCCCGGGACGGCACCCGGCGACGCTGGCACGCGAAAGGCGGGTGACGGCCGCATCCCGCTGTCGCGGCAGAGTTGTCCAAGGGCTCGCGTCTCGCGGCCAGACGTTGAATAATGAGTGCAGACCGGATCGGGCGCGCGAAGAGCCCGGCCCTATCGGGAGGCATCATGACGCCAGCCAGCAAGCCGATTCTGACGCGAGGTCTCGCCGCCGCGCTCGCCTGCCTGGGCCTCGGGACCCTGGCCCCGGGCGGATCGCGCGCCCAGGAGACGCCGGCGAGTTCCGCGCCGCCGGCCAGCGTGCAAATCGATCGCGGCTCGGCGCTCTATGGCCGGCCGGAGGGCGGGGACGCGGCCAAGCTCGCGCCGGTCGCGGGGCCGCCCCTGGCGACGGCCGCCGCCAAGCTGCCGCTCGACAAGCTCAAGGTTCCGGAGGGCTTCAAGGTCGAGGTCTATGCCAGCGGCCTCGCCAATGCCCGCTCGATGACGCAGGCGCCGGACGGGACGCTGTTCGTCGGCACCCGCACGGTCGGCAAGGTCTACGCGGTGCTGCCGCAGGCCGGCCCGGACGGCAAGCGCGTGGTCAAGACCATCGCGTCCGGCCTGCACCGGCCGAACGGCGTCGCGTTCCATGACGGCGCCCTCTACGTCGCCGAGCTGTCGAAGATCTGGCGCTACGACGACATCGCCCAGCACCTCGATGGCGTCGAGAAGCCGAGCCTCGTCTACGACGACCTGCCGAAGGACGAGGCCCATGGCTGGAAGTTCATCGCGATCGGGCCGGACAACAAGCTCTACGTGCCGATCGGTGCCCCCGGCAACATCCTGCTGCCCCCGGACACCCACGCGCAGATCCGTCGAATCGATCTCGACGGCAAGAATGCCGAGGTCATCGCCCGCGGGGTGCGCAACACGGTGGGCTTCGACTGGAACCCGAAGACCAAGCAGCTCTGGTTCACCGATAACGGCCGCGACTGGGTCTCCGAGGATATCCCGAACGACGAGCTGAACGTGCTCACCGAGCCCGGCAAGCAGCATTTCGGCTACCCGTTCTGCCACCAGGGCACATTCACCGATCCGGAATTCGGCTGGGGCCATTCCTGTTCGGAATTCACCGCCCCGGCGGGCCTACTCGGGCCGCATACGGCCTCGCTCGGCATGCGGTTCTACACGGGCGCGCAATTCCCGGAGGCCTACAGGGACGCGGCCTTCATCGCCCGGCACGGGTCCTGGAACCGCACGGCCAAGCTCGGCGGCGACGTGGTCGTCGCGCGGCCGGGCCCGGACGGTAAGGTCGCCTCCGTCGAGCCGTTCCTGACCGGCTTCCTCCAGGACAACAAATATGCCGGCCGACCGGTGGACGTGCTGGTCGCCAAGGACGGGGCGATGCTCGTCTCGGACGATTACAACGGCGCGATCTACCGCGTCAGTTACGGCCAGTGATGCGCGGTGTCTCGAGGATCGGGGTGATCCGGGGGCTCGCGCCGGCCCTCGGCGTCCTGCTGGCCGGTGCGGCGCTGGCCGCACCCGATGCGGCCATGCAGGAGCGTCTGGCCCCCTGCGTCGCCTGCCACGGGACCGGCACGTCCGAGACCGAGGGCGTGCCCTCGCTCGGCGGACAGCAGGCGGATTACGTCGTCACGCAGCTGTTCCAGTTCCGGGAGAAGCAGCGCGAGGCCCCGCCGATGAACGACGTCGCCGCCGGCTTCTCCGACGACGACCTGCGCGCCTATGCCGACGCGGTCGCGACCCTGCCCGCACCGGCTTGGTCGGGCCCGGCCGCGGACCCGGCCCTGGTGGCGCGCGCCCAGGCGCTGGTCTCCAAGCACCAGTGTAATTCCTGCCACGGTGCCGACCTCGCCGGCCGGGATGCGATTCCCCGGATCCGGGCGCAGCGCGAGGAGTATCTCGCCCGGGCGCTCACGGCCTACAAGTCGAACGCCCGGCCTGGCTACGACCCGGCGATGAACGAGGTCGCGCAGGGCCTGAGCGAGGACGACATCAAGGATCTGGCGGCCTACGTGTCGCGTCTCTGAGCCTCGCGGCTCAGCTCACGGGCCGCAGCGTATCGCCCACGGCAAGCGCGCCACCGGCGATCACCTCGGCATAGACGCCGAGGTCGCGATGGCCGAGCCGCGCGTCGAGGGTCCAGGGGATGTCGTGGTCGCGCACGCCGCTCGCCGGATCGACGTTGGTGGCGGCGCAGCGCACGGTGCGCTTGGTGATCTTGAGCCGCAGCCCGCTCGGCGCCTCGATCACCCGCCCGACCATGTCCAGCTCGGCGAACGGTGCCAGCCCCTCGACCAGCAGGTTGCCCCGGAAGCGCAGTGGGTCGACCGGCGCGCCGAGATACTCTTCCACGGCCGCCACGCTCGCGCGGTTGATCAGCGAGACGTAGCCGGTGGGCGAATCGGTGAACCGGTATTGCGGCGGCGCCGCGAGGACTTTCGGCTCACCCCGGAGGCTGTCCGGAAGATAGCGCCGCATCAGGTCGGCGAGCCCGTCCCGACCGGCCGCCGTATCGAGCCGGAAGGCCAGGGTTTCGCCGTCATGCTCCACCGTGAGCGTGGCGGTGGGATCGTCGTAGCGGGTGCGCAGACGCGCCAGCGCCTCGTCGCGCATCAGCATCAGGTACTTGGTTTTGGGCTGGTGCCGCGGCGCCACCGGGTTGAAGCCCGAAGGCCCGTTCTCGATGGCGTAGAGCCGGTCCCCCGGGAAGAAGCCGCTGGTCTCCAGCTCGGCCCGTTCCAGAGGCTCGGGACTCAGCCCCTTCACGGGGTAGCGGTAGAGGCCGAGGAGGCCGATTTCGAGCGCGGCTTGCATGCCGGGAAGGTGGCGCGGAAAAGCTGTGCCGCGCAAGTCCCCGGCCCCTTGTGGTGCGCAAATACAACACCACATCGGGTCTACCGGTGGCTTTCGGCGCCGGGGCCTCTTCGCGGCGGATAGCCGGGGGGCGACGTTTCGGCAGGGCCGCGCCATCTCGGGCGGCGGATGCTGGCACGGGAGGGTGAGACACGCATGAATTTCGACATCTACACCGAGCGCGCCCGCGGCTTCGTCCAGGCGGCGCAGAACCTCGCGATGCGCGAGGGCCATCCGCAGCTTCAGCCGGGGCACCTGCTCAAGGTGTTGCTCGACGATCCCGAAGGCCTGTGCGCCGGTCTGATCGACCGCGCCGGCGGCCAGTCGCGGGTCGCTCTGGCGCAGACCGATCAGTGGTTGGCGAAACAGCCGAAGGTGTCCGGCAACGCCTCGGCCCCGCAGGCGACGCGCGAGCTGATGCGCCTGTTCGACACCGCCGAGCAGGCGGCGAAGAAGGCCGGCGATTCCTACGTCACGGTGGAGCGTCTGCTCCTCGCTCTGGCGGTGGAGAAGGATTCCGAGGCCGGCCGCGCGCTGCAGGCGGCGGGCGTGACCCCCGCCTCTCTCAACGGGGCGATCAACGCGCTGCGCAAGGGCCGCACCGCCGACAACGCCTCGGCCGAGAACGCCTACGACGCGTTGAAGAAATATGCCCGCGACCTCACCGAGGCCGCCCGGGACGGCAAGCTCGACCCGGTGATCGGCCGCGACGAGGAGATCCGGCGGACCATCCAGGTCCTGTCCCGGCGCACCAAGAACAATCCCGTCCTGATCGGCGAGCCGGGCGTCGGCAAGACCGCGATCGTCGAGGGGCTGGCGCTGCGCATCGTCAACGGCGACGTGCCCGAGAGCCTGCGCGACAAGAGCCTGCTGGCCCTCGACATGGGCTCGCTGATCGCCGGCGCGAAGTATCGCGGCGAGTTCGAGGAGCGGCTGAAGGGCGTGCTCTCCGAGGTCACCGCGGCCGAGGGCGGCATCATCCTGTTCATCGACGAGATGCACACGCTGGTCGGCGCCGGGAAGGCGGACGGGGCGATGGACGCCTCGAACCTGCTCAAGCCCGCGCTCGCCCGCGGCGAGCTGCACTGCGTCGGCGCGACCACGCTGGACGAGTACCGCAAGCACGTCGAGAAGGACGCCGCGCTCGCCCGCCGCTTCCAGCCGGTCTTCGTGTCGGAGCCGACCGTGGAGGACACGGTCTCGATCCTGCGCGGCCTGAAGGAAAAGTACGAGCAGCACCATGGCGTGCGCATCCAGGATTCGGCCCTGGTGGCGGCGGCGACGCTCTCGAACCGCTACATCACCGACCGGTTCCTACCCGACAAGGCGATCGACCTGATCGATGAGGCCGGCTCGCGCCTGCGCATGCAGGTCGATTCGAAGCCGGAAGAGCTCGATTCGATCGACCGCGAGATCGTGCGGCTCAAGATCGAGGCCGAGGCGCTCAAGAAGGAGACCGATTCCGCCTCGCGCGACCGGCTGGTCCGCCTCGAGAAGGAGCTGGCCGATCTCGAGGAGCGCTCGGCATCGATCACCGCCCGGTGGAAGGCCGAGAAGGACAAGCTCGGAACGGCCGCCGGCCTCAAGAAAAAGCTCGACGAGGCGCGCAACGAGCTGGCCGCGGCCCAGCGCCAGGGCCAGTACCAGCGCGCGGGTGAGCTCGCCTACGGGGTGATCCCGGGCCTGGAGAAGCAGCTCGCCGAGATCGAGGCGAAGGCCGAGGGCGGCCGCGACGGCATGATGGAGGAGGCGGTCACGCCTTCTCACGTCGCCGGCGTGGTCTCCCGCTGGACCGGCGTGCCGGTGGACAAGATGCTGGAGGGCGAGCGCGAGAAGCTGCTGGCCATGGAGGAGGCGCTGGCGAAGCGCGTCGTCGGCCAGCGGGAGGCGGTGGAGGCAGTCTCGACCGCGGTCCGGCGTGCCCGGGCCGGGCTGCAGGACCCGAACCGGCCGATCGGCTCGTTCATGTTCCTTGGCCCTACGGGCGTCGGCAAGACCGAGCTGACCAAGGCGCTCGCCGGCTTCCTGTTCGACGACGACACGGCGCTCGTGCGCATCGACATGTCCGAGTACATGGAGAAGCACGCGGTCGCCCGCCTGATCGGCGCGCCTCCGGGCTATGTCGGCTACGAGGAAGGCGGCGCGCTGACCGAGGCGGTGCGGCGCCGGCCCTACCAGGTCGTGCTGTTCGACGAGATCGAGAAGGCGCATCCGGACGTGTTCAACGTCCTGCTGCAGGTTCTCGACGACGGCCGGCTCACGGACGGACAGGGGCGGACGGTCGACTTCCGCAACACGCTGCTGATCATGACCTCGAATCTCGGGGCCGAGTACCTGGTGAACCAGCCCGCGGGCGAGGACACCGAGGCGGTCCGCGAGGAGGTGATGAACGTGGTGCGGAGCCACTTCCGGCCGGAATTCCTGAACCGGGTCGACGAAATCATCCTGTTCCACCGCCTGGCACGGTCGGAGATGGGCGCGATCGTCGAGATCCAGCTCGGGCGTCTGGCGAAGCTCCTGGAGGATCGCAAGATCACCCTGGACCTCGACGAGGAGGCCAAGATCTGGCTCGCCGACAAGGGCTACGACCCGGCCTACGGGGCACGGCCGCTCAAGCGGGTGATCCAGAAGAACGTGCAGGATCCGCTGGCCGAGCTGGTCCTGTCGGGCAAGATCCACGATGGCGAGACGGTGCCGGTCCGGCTGGGCCCGATGGGCCTGATGATCGGCGACGTCACGGTCGGCGCCGAGCGCCGGCCGCCGAACGTGGCTCTGAACTGAGCATCTCGGTCTTTGAACGGGGCGGCGCGCCGGATCAGGGTGCGCCGCCCTTTTTGTCATTCGGCTTCACGAGCCAGGGCGCTACCCAGGATCCACCGCATCAGCCGGCCGCAACGCGCCGGACACGCGCCAGGATCGCCATCTGCAGCGCGAGGCCCCCGGCCGCCACGGCGGCGGCCGCCGCCGGAAGGGCGGGGATACCGGCCAGCGTGACCACGACGCCGCCGAGCGCCGCGCCGGCCGCGCCGCCGAGATAATTCGCCGAGCTGTTCAGCGCGACGACGACGCTGCCGTGATCGGGGCGAAGGTGGAGCAGCGCATGCTGCTGGGGCGCCTGCGAGGCCCAGCCCATCGCGCCCCAGACCAGCAACGGCAGGTAGCCGAGCAGCGAGGCGCCCAGCAGGCCCGGCAGGGAAGCGAGCGCGAGCGTCAGGGCGGCCAGGATGATCGCCATCACCCGGCGGGGATCGCGCGTCCGATCGATGAGCGGTCCGACCGAGAAGCTTCCCACCATCCCGCCGATGCCCCAGGCCCAGAAATACGAGGCCGCGGCACTGCCGAGGCCGGCCCGGTCCAGAAGCGGCGCCAGATAGGTGTAGAGGCCGAGACTGGCGATCGCGGTGAGGAACGTGACCGTCACCGTGGCGACCACCGGCGCGTCGGCCAGCAGGGCCACGCGCGCCCGCCAGGATGGCGGCTCGGCGGCCTCGATGTCGGGCAGACGCGTCAGAACGGCCACCGTCGCGACGGCACTCAGGATCGCCACCATCCAGAGCGCGCCCTGCCAGCCGAACCGGTCTGCGATCCATAGCCCGGCCGGCACGCCGATGACCGTCCCGGTGCTCATCCCGCCCAGGGTCAGAGCCAAGGCGTGCCCCTTGCGGCCGGGCTCGACCAAGGCCGCCGCCGACGCGATCGCGACCGGGGCGTACAGGCCGGCGGCGAGCCCGGCGAGCGCCCGGGCCAGGAGCAGACTCCACAGGCCGGTCGCCAGCGCGCTCAGCGCATTGGCCAGGGTGAACACCGCGAGCGCCAGGCCGAGGATCCGGCGCACCGGCTTGCCGGCCAGGAGTGTGGCGCAGACCGGGGCGGCCAGCGCGTAGGCCAATGTGAAGACCGTGACAGCCTGCCCGGCCTCGCCAGGCTGGACGCCGAACGCAGCGCCGATCCCCGGCAGCAATCCTGCGACCACATACGCATCCAAGCCCAGGGCGAACATCCCGAACGCCAGAATGGCGATACGCTTCATGTCTCGCCGCCCTCTTTACGATGTACGACGAAAATCGGACATAAAAGCCGCCATGAGCCCACGCAAGTTCTTTCACCCCGACCTCGCGGACCTGACGCTGCATCGAGTCCTGTTCGCGCTGAGCGATCCGACCCGCTTGGCGGTCGTGTCGGAGCTGATGAAGACCGGCGAGCGCGCGTCCGGCGATCTTCTGGCCGAGAGCGTGCCGCGCTCGACCATGACGCACCATCTCAAGATCCTCCGCGAGGCCGGCGTGACGCGCACCCGAACCGAGGGGATGCGCTGCCTGATCTCGCTGCGCCGCCAAGACATCGACGCGCGCTTTCCCGGCCTGCTCGACGCGATCATGGCCCATGGCGGAGCCGAAGCGTGAGGGCGTGACCCTCGGCGGGTTGTCTGGGCAGGATCTTGATCTTGCAAGGCTCTGCCCTGCACCCGCAAAAGGTCGAAGACCTTTTGAAACCTCAATTTTTTTAAGTGTCGGACCGGCCGCTAAGCCTTGCGGATTGCCTGCGCCAGATCGGCCGCCTGCTCCCGGTCGCGACAGACCATCCACAGGTCGTCGTGGGCCGACAACTCAGCGTCGAACAGGTCGATGAACGCCGCCGGCGGGGCCGCGAGGTCCGGCCAGTGGAAGAGGCGAAAGCCCAGCGCCTCGAAGAGCGGCAGGATCGGCGCTAGGTCCCACAGCATGCTGTTGACGACCGTCGCGTCGAGCCGCCCAGTGGCCAGGAGCGCGGCGTCCGAGATCGATCCGCCCTCGCTCCAGGGGAACCAAGCCCGCCCATAATCCAGGGTGAAGCGCTGTGCCGCGACGGCGAGCCAACCGACATGGCCGGTGCGGCTGGGGGTGGGTTTCAGCGCGCGCAGGGCTTCCGTCCGGCGCCCGCCCCGGGTCGGCGCCCAGAACGCCCGGCCCTCATGGGCCGCGAACAGGATGCCCCGGGTCGCCTCGGCGGATTCGATGCGGGCGGGTCCGGAACGGTCCTCGTTCCAGGCCGGCAGGTTCATCACGCCCGCGCGCGGCCACCCGTCGCGGCAGGCCGCCACCATCACGCCCCAGCCCGACAGCCCGCCCGCGAAGGGCCGCGTGCCGTCGATCGGATCGCCCACGAAGGTCCAGGCATCCCGGGCCAGCATGGCCTTGGCGGCCGCGTGGCCCAGATCGTCGGCGGTCTCCTCCTCGATCAGGTCGGGGCCGAAACGGGCGTGGAGCAGGCGGCTGACAGCGAGGTCGGCCTCGGTGAGGGCCTGGCCGAGATCCGGGCCCTTCTTGGTCATGGACAGCCCGGCCGCCCGCATCGCGAGCGCCAGCGGTGCCGCCTCCTCGGCGAAGGAGAGCATTTCGGCCAGGACGGCGTCGATCGGGGTGTCGGGCTGGATCATGCGGTGAACAGCTCGGGACGGCGCAGCATCAGCGCCTGGACCAGGACCAGGGTCTTGAGGTCGGCCAGATGGCCGGAGCGCGCCTGCTCGGCCAGGGTGGCCAGGGGCAGCTCCAGCACCTCGACCTGCTCGCCCTCGCCCGGCAATCCGCCGCCCGGTCCGACCCGGTCGGCCTGCGTGTAGGGGGCGAGGTAGAGCCACAGCCGTTCGGAGGAGACGCTCGGCATACTGTAGGCGTGGGCCACGGGATCGAGCCGCGCGAGCCGCAGGCCCGCCTCCTCCATCGCCTCGCGGATCGCGGTCTCCTCCGGCTCGCCGCCGTCGAGGCCCCCTGCGGGCGCCTCGTCGAGGGCCGGGGGCTCGCCCCAGAAGGCCGGGCCGACCCGGCTCTGACGGACCAGCACGGCAACCCGCCGCTCGGGATCGTAGGGCAGCACGCAGGCCGCCTCGCCATGGTCCTCCAGGGCCCGCGGCACCGTGCTGCCGTCGGGCTGGGTGAGCGTGGCGATGCCGAAGGTGTTCCAGCCCCTGTGGATCACCCGCAGGGGGAGAGCGGTCCGCGTGCCGGTCATGGACGGGTCAGCGCTTGGTGGTCGCGGCGGTCTGGCCGAACATCACCTTCTTGGCGTCCTCGCTCATGGTCTGGCCGTAATCGGGGTTGACCTCCGGAGCCCGGGCATAGGCCGCCTGGGTGCCGGGCCGCTCCGCGATCGCAGTGAACCAGCGCTTGAGGTTGGGGTGGTCGTCGAGGTTCTGGCCCTGCTTCTCCCACGGCACGATCCACGGGTAGCAGGCCATGTCGGCGATCGAGTATTCGGAGCCTGCCACGAAGGGCCTGTCGGCCAGGCGCCGGTCGAGCACGCCGTAGAGCCGGTTGGTCTCGTTCACGTAGCGCTTGATCGCGTAGTCGATCTTCTCGGGCGCATATTGCGAGAAGTGATGGTTCTGGCCGAGCATCGGCCCGAGGCCACCCATCTGCCAGAACAGCCATTGCAGCACCTCGGCCCGGCCGCGCAGATCGCCCGCGATGAAGCGCCCGGTCTTCTCGGCGAGATACAACAGGATCGCGCCCGATTCGAACAGAGAAACCGGCGCGCCGCCGTCGGCCGGCTCGTCGTCGACGATCGCCGGCATGCGGTTGTTCGGGGCGATCTTGAGAAAGTCCGGGTTGAATTGTTCGCCTTTACCGATGTTGACCGGCTTGATCCGATACGGAACGCCGGCCTCCTCGAAGAACATCGTGACCTTGTGGCCGTTCGGCGTCGGCCAATAGTACAGATCGATCATCGGATTGTGTCCCGCTGACGCATCATCCCGGACGGTGTGCCGGCGTTCGGGATGATGCCAAAACAAAGCCCCGGCGCCTCCTCGGGGGTCCGCGATCCGGAAGGAGGCCCCAGGCCCCGGCGCTGGGGAGGTGGGCCTGCGACACGCCCCGGTCAAGCATGGTCGGAAAGGCCCGCCGCGCCAGCGCAGCCTCAGCCGCCGGCGCAGCCCTGGGTGTCCACGTAGAGGGCATAGAGCGACTGGCTCGCCGCCATGAACAGGCGGTTGCGGTGGCGGCCGCCGAAGCAGAGATTGGCGCAGCGCTCCGGCAGGCGGATGCGGCCGATCAGGCGTCCGTCCGGGTTGAACACCATCACGCCGTCGAGGGCGTGGTCGCCCATGCCCCAGCCGCACCAGAGGTTGCCGTCGGTATCGCAGCGGATCCCGTCCGGCGTGCCCGGCCCGGCATCGATCAGGACCCGGCGGTCGCGCAGGGCCCGGCCGCCGACCACGTCGAAGGCGACGATGCGGCGGGTCGGCTCCCCGCGGGATTCGACGAGATAGAGAAGCGACTCGTCCGGCGAGAAGCACAGGCCGTTCGGCCCGGCGATGGCGTGCGCGACCATCTCCAGGGCGCCGGTCTCCGCGTCCAGGCGGTAGACGTTCTGCGGCAGCTCGGACTCGGCCCGCTCGCCCTCGTAGAACCCGGCGATGCCGAAGGTCGGATCGGTGAACCAGACCGAACCGTCCCTGGCGGTGACGACATCGTTCGGCGAGTTGAGGCGCTTGCCGTCGAAGGCATCCGCCAGCACCGTGAGCGCCCCGTCATACTCGGTGCGCACGATCCGGCGGCCGCCATGCTCGCAGGTGACGAGCCGCCCCTGCCGGTCGCGAGTGTTGCCGTTGGCGAATCCCGACGGCCTGCGGAACACACCGACCGCGTTGCCCTCCTCGTCCCAGCGCAGGATCCGGTTGTTGGGGATGTCGCTCCACAGGAGATAGCGCCCGTCCCCGAACCAGACCGGGCCCTCGCACCAGCGGAAACCGGTGGCGAGCCGCTCGACCGCGGCGCTGAACACCCGGTAGCGGGCGAACGAAGCGTCGAGAATCTCGACGGCCGGATCGGGATAGAGCGCGCTCGGCGTCCACACGGGGCTGATCTCCTCACACCGGCCAGCGGATCCGGCCACGGCGTGAACGCGATACAAGATCGCCGCGGAGACGCCAGACGCAACAAGCCGAGTTGTCGAGGGTGCTGCGAGCGCTGCGGGTATCGGAGCGTATCAGGGACAGACGATGAGCAGCGCAACGCCATACACGGGAGCGACGAGGACCAAGATCCCCCACCGTTGGTCACCGCGCCGCGTCTCCACCGCCCCCCAATGGACATGCAGTCGGTTCGTCGGTGCGAGAATCAGCCCTCGCCGTCCCGATAAAAACCTTAACCGCCGTTGAATTGTCTGACAAGTGATCGAGGCATTTTTGAGCGGCCTACACCTGCGGGACGGTTAATCCAGGCGTGGGACGCCCCCCGTGGCCCGGTGCCCCGTTGCGCCCGAACCGGCGAAACGCTAGGGATCGGGGCCCGTAACGGGGTGTCGGGGTGTGGCGCAGTCTGGTAGCGCACCTGGTTTGGGACCAGGGGGTCGTAGGTTCGAATCCTATCGCCCCGACCATTCGATCAGGAGCTTGTCGAGACCAGATGCCGAGCGCCCGCATCTTCCGCCCGTCCCGGGACGCCACCCAGTCGGGCATGGCCCGCACCAAGCAGTGGATCCTGGAATTCGATCCGACCAGCCCGCGTGAGATCGATCCGCTGATGGGCTGGAACGGGTCGGCCGACATGATGCAGCAGGTCCGTCTGGAGTTCGACACGGAGGAGGAGGCGGTGGCCTACGCCAAGCGCGAAGGGATCGCCTACCGGGTCGAGCAGCCGGCCAAGCCGGTCTCCCGCAAGGGCCTGTCCTATTCCGACAACTTCAAGTTCAACCGCACGGCTCCCTGGACGCACTGAGCCGTCAGCGGCTCGATGCCGGCGTCTGGGTTCGACGCCGGCAGGCAGTTGGCCGTCGCCCCGGGGACGTGATCTTCGGGAGATCCGACCATTCCCCTCGATGTGATGGCGCCCCGCCCTTCTCGCCCACGCGGACGTCGCGAAGCGGTCTTGCGGCAGGCACGGCCCAGAGTTGCACGATGACTTGGCTTCTGCGCGTCCGCCGCGAAGGCGCGGCACGACCGGATCGAAAGCGGTATCGTCAGCCCTCCAAAGACTGAGATTGCCGGGGCAAATAGGCGACTTAAGCCTGGCTCACCGCAGCGTCGGACGGCTCGACACGTCGAGACCGTGCTAACGACAGCGCAAACGCGGCAGACCTCGTCCGTGCCGGCTGGAACGCGTCTCCGGAAGACTTGGCCGCGGGTCGGGCGGCACGGGTCCTCTCCCCTTGCGTGGCACCGTCGGGGCAGCGCCAACCCTCTCGAAACATGAGCAAAACGGCCATTCGCGATGCCGGCCGCAACGCCGTGGGGAGTGCGCCGCCGGGCCGACCCGCCATGTGTCACCTTAATGCCCCAACGCGCCACATTTCGACGCCAGCGCCAGGCAAGCCCGAGCCAAACCGACGGTTTTGCGCTAAGCGTGACGGTGGGGCGGGCTTGATCGGATCCCTGCGTAACGCCGTACCTTGGCCGTTTTCGTGGCGGACATCCGGACCGTTAAGAGACCGCAAGGGCTTGTTATCGTGACAATACGTCCACCAGCGAGTTGCCCCGCGCTCCGAATCATCGGAATAGCGTCCGGACTCGCGATTTTTGCGACGAATCCTTCTATTGCCGAGACATTGGAGAGCGCTCTCGCCAAGGCTTACCAGGGCAACCCGTCTCTGAACGCCGGCCGCGCCGGCGTCCGCGCGGTCGACGAGAACGTCGCCATCGCGCAGTCGGGCTACCGGCCGCAAGTCAATGTCGGCGCCTCGATCGGCGTGCAGTATCTCCAGACCCGCAGCGGCAGCTCCGTTTCCGCGGCCGCCGGGGCGACCAGCACGGGTGCGAGCACGGCCAGCACGGGAACCACCGGCGGGGGAACGGCGGGCTCCGCCGGAGCCTCGGGCCTCGGCGGCGCGGCCGCCGGCGCAACGACCGGGATCGGGACGGGTACCGCCGCGGGCGGGCTCGGCAACACCGGCACCTCGGCGGGCGGCCTGGCCTCGAACACCGCCGGACAGGCGGCCGGTGGTGCGACCACGACCAACGACGTGACCTCCCAGGTCGTCACGTCGAACCGGACGACGCGCACCACCTACCTGCCCAGCAGCGCGAGCCTCACCGTCTCGCAGACCATCTTCAACGGCTTCCAGACCGACAACTCCGTCCGTCGGGCCGAATCCACCGTCTACAGCCAGCGCGAGACCCTGCGGTTCACTGAGATCACGGTGCTCTACAACGCCGTCCAGGCGTATATGAACGTGCTCAGCAACACCGCGACGCTGGAGCTCAACCGGAACAACGTCGAGGTTCTGGAGGAGCAGCTGCGCCAGACGCGCGACCGCTTCAACGTCGGCGAGGTGACCCGCACCGACGTCGCCCAGGCGGAAGCCCGGCTCGCCGGTGCGCGCTCCCAGGTCAGCGCCGCGGAGTCGACCCTGCGCACCAGCATCGGCGTCTACCGCCAGAATATCGGCGTCGAGCCGCGCCAGCTGGCCCCGGGCCGGCCCCTGGACCGCTACGTCCCGGTCAGCCTCGACGCGGCCATCGCCATCGGCCTGCGCGAGCATCCGCAGGTCGTGTCGGCAATCCACGCGGTCGACGGGGCCGAGGCCCAGGTCAAGATCCTGGAGGGCCAGCTCGCGCCGTCGCTCAGCCTGCAGGGCTCGCTCAGCCAGCTCTACGATCAGAACGGGCCGAACCAGAGCTTCTTCGTCGGGTTCGTCGGCGGCCGGCTCAACATCCCGATCTACGAGGGCGGCCAGACCTACGCGCAGATCCGGCAGGCCAAGGAGACGGTCGGCCAGTACCGCATCCAGGTCGATCAGGTCCGCGACCAGGTCCGGGCGCAGATCGTCGATTTCTGGGGCCGGCTCGAGGCCGCCAAGGCGCAGGTCATCGCGGCCCAAGCCCAGGTCCAGGCCAACGAGGTGGCGCTGAACGGCGTGCGCGAGGAGGCCCGCGTCGGCCAGCGCACCACCCTGGACGTGCTCAACGCGCAGCAGGAATTGCTGAACTCGCGGGTGAACCTCATCCTGGCTCAGCGCGACCGGGTGATCTTCTCCTACGGCGTGGTCCAGTCGATCGGGCAGCTCACCGCCCGCTTCACCGCCCTGCCGGTGGAGTACTACAGCGCCAAGATCCACTACGACCAGGTCAAGGATCTGTGGTTCGGCCTGCGCACCCCGGACGGGCGCTGAGGTCTTTTCCACGGGGAGTGTGTTGCAGGCGCGCTTGCCGCGACGAATTGGCATGGAATACTGTTTGACGAGCGGCCCGATCGGGTCATCTTCCGAACATCCCCTGCCCGAGCGCGCCTGTTGATGAGTGCAGCGAGCCCCAAGATTCCGGACTCGAAATTCCAGGACAAGGCTGCCGAGAAGGCGCACGAGCCTTCGATGGAAGAGATCCTGGCCTCGATCCGGAGGATCATCGCGGACGATCAGGCGGCCAAACCCGCCGAGGTCGCGCCCGCGCCGGAGCCGGACGACGTGCTCGACCTCGCCGAGGTCGCCGAGCCGGTGATGCGGCCCCGCGCCGTACCGCCGCCGGAGCCGACGCCCGAGCCCCTCGATTTCGACGCGATCGATTTCGGGGACGAGGCCTTCGCCGAACCGGAGCCCGAGCCGGAGCCCCCGCCTGCGCGGCCGAGCCCGCCGCCGCAGCCGGAGCCGGTCGTCCAGGCCCCGCCGCGGCCGGAGCCTGAGGCCGAGACCCTGATCTCGCCGGCGACCGACGCCAGCGTCAACGGCGCCTTCAACCTGCTGGCCCACACGGTCCTGACCCAGAACGCCCGCACCCTCGAGGATCTGGTCAAGGAGATGCTCCGGCCGATGCTCAAGTCCTGGCTCGATGACAACCTGCCGGCCGTGGTTGAGCGGCTGGTGCGCGCCGAGATCGAGCGGGTCTCGCGCGGCCGCTGAGCGGCCGGCCCGCCCGCCCGGGGTCTGCCCGGTGCCGGGCGCGTGTTGACGGACGCGGCCTGACGGTCGAAAGCGGGTCCAACCTGTTGGACGAGCGCCGGCCCATACCTGCAATGATGGACAAGACCTTCGAGCCCGCCTCCGTCGAGGCGCGGATCTCCGCCGCCTGGGCGGAGGCGGACGCCTTCCGCGCCGGCCGGCCCGAGTGCGCCGGCGCCCCGCCCTACTGCATCGTGATCCCGCCGCCGAACGTGACGGGCTCGCTGCATATGGGCCACGCGCTCAACAACACGCTCCAGGACGTGCTGTGCCGGTTCGAGCGGATGCGCGGCAAGGACGTGCTCTGGCAGCCGGGCACCGACCACGCCGGCATCGCCACCCAGATGGTGGTCGAGCGCCGGATGATGGAGCGCCAGGAGCCCGGCCGCCGCGAGATCGGCCGGGCGGCCTTCGTCGAGAAGGTCTGGGCCTGGAAGGCGGAATCCGGCGGCGCGATCGTCAACCAGCTCAAGCGGCTCGGCGCCTCCTGCGACTGGTCGCGGGAGCGCTTCACCATGGACGAGGGCCTGAGCCGCGCGGTTCTGAAGACCTTCGTGGACCTGCACCGCCAGGGGCTGATCTACCGCGACAAGCGGCTGGTGAACTGGGACCCGAAGTTTCAGACGGCGATCTCGGACCTCGAGGTCCAGCAGATCGAGACCAAAGGCCATCTCTGGCACTTCGACTATCCGGTGGTGGACGATACCGGGGCCGAGACCGGCGAGATCATCACGGTCGCCACCACCCGGCCCGAGACGATGCTGGGCGATACCGGCATCGCGGTCCATCCCGAGGATGCGCGCTACACGGCGCTCGTCGGCAAGCAGGTCCGCCTGCCCCTGGTCGGCCGCCTGATCCCGATCGTCGCCGACGAATATTCGGATCCCGAGAAGGGTACCGGCGCGGTCAAGATCACGCCCGCCCACGATTTCAACGACTTCGATGTCGGCCGGCGGCGCAATCTCGGGGTGATCAACATCCTCGATCCCGAGGGCCGGATGCTGCTCGACGGCAATGCGGCGTTCCTGGCCGACGCGTCGCCCGAGCCCGAGGCCCTGGCGCTGCACGGGCTCGACCGGGCGCGGGCCCGCAAGGAGGTCGTCGCCCTGATGGAGGCGCGCGGGCGCCTGCGCGCCGTCGAGCCGAACACTCATGCGGTGCCGCACGGCGACCGCTCGGGCGTGGTCATCGAGCCCTATCTCACCGACCAATGGTACGTGAACGTCAAGCCGCTGGCCGAGCGCGCGCTCCAGGCGGTGCGCGACGGCCAGACCAAGTTCGTCCCCGAGAACTACGAGAAGATCTTCTTTCAGTGGCTCACCAATATCGAGCCCTGGTGCATCTCGCGCCAGCTCTGGTGGGGCCACCAGATCCCGGTCTGGTACGATGACGAGGGTGGGATCTTCGTGGCCGAGAGCGAGGCCGAGGCCCTGGCCCTGGCCACGGCGAAGCACGGCAAGGCTGTGCCCCTGACCCGCGACGAGGACGTCCTCGACACGTGGTTCTCCTCTGCGCTGTGGCCGTTCTCGACCCTGGGCTGGCCGGATTCGACCCCGGAACTCGCCCGCTTCTACCCGACCAACGCCCTGGTGACCGGCAAGGACATCCTGTTCTTCTGGGTCGCCCGGATGATGATGATGGGCCTGCACCTCACCGACCGGGCGCCGTTCGACACGGTCTACCTGCACACGCTGGTGCGCGACGCCTCCGGCGCCAAGATGTCGAAGTCGAAGGGCAACGTCGTCGATCCGCTTGAGCTGATCGATCAGGTCGGGGCCGATGCCCTGCGCTTCACCCTCTGCGCGCTCGCGGTCCAGGGCCGCGACATCAAGCTGTCCACTGACCGGGTCCAGAGCTACCGCAACTTCGCGACCAAACTCTGGAACGCCGCCCGCTTTGCCGAGCTGAACGGCTGCCAGCTCGATCCCGCCTACGACCCGCGGGCGATCACCGGGGCGATCAACCGCTGGGCGCTCACCGAGGCCGCCCGGGCCGTGAGCGAGGTGACGGCGGCCCTCGAAGCCTACCGGTTCAACGATGCGGCGAGCGCGGCCTACCGGTTCGTCTGGAACATCTTCTGCGACTGGTATCTGGAACTGGCCAAGCCCGTGCTTCAGGGCGAGGGCGTCGATCCGGCCGTCCGGGCCGAGACCCAGGCGACGGTGGCGTTCCTGATCGATCAGGTCGCCAAGCTGCTGCACCCGTTCATGCCGTTCCTCACGGAGGAACTCTGGGCGATCAAAGGCGCGGCGCTGCCCGAGCGCGGCCTCCTGACCCGCGCGGCCTGGCCGGATCTGGCCGGGCTTGCGGATGCGGGTGCCGAGGCCGAGGTCGGCTTCGTGGTCGATCTCGTCACCCAGATCCGCTCGGCCCGCTCCGAGACCAGCGTCCCGGCCGCGGCGCAGATCTCCCTGGTGATGGTCGGGGCCTCCCCCGAGGTCCGCGCTCGGGTCGAGGCTTGGCGAGACACGCTGCTGCGGCTGGCCCGGCTCTCGGAGATCACCTTTTCGGAGACGCCGCCGAAGAACTCGGTGCAGCTCCTCGTGCGCGGCAGCGTCGCGGCCTTGCCGCTCGAAGGCATCGTCGACCTCGCCGCCGAGGTCGCGCGCCTGAAGAAGGAGCAGGGCAAGGCGCAGGGCGAGATCAAGAAGATCGACGCCAAGCTCGGCAACGCCGATTTCGTCGCCCGCGCTCCCGAGGAGATCATCGAGGAGAACCGCGAGCGCCGCGAGGCCGAGACCGCGCGGCTCCTGAAGATCGAGGAAGCGCTGGCCCGGCTGAGCGGGGATTAGGCCGCTGAAATGGCTGGAGCGAATGGCTCAATACGGGCTCGCTCCAGCCGCAACTGGGAACCCCTCACGACACGCCCGATCATCGAGAGATCTCCCTCCGGGTGCGGCGGCATGGCGGGCGTATCGTGAAGGGCTTCAAGACGGGCCCCGGTTCACGACCGGATCGGAAATACCGCCCATTGTCGCTGAGACGCGCAACTGCGGGGCCGGGTCTGCGACGGGCGCGGCGTCGGTCAGCCCCGGGCCTGCACAGCTCCGCTACACATCTTCGGCCGCATGGTCGGATCTGCTTATGATCCCGTCGACGAGGGCTGCCCATGCGTACGCCGATCGATCTCGTTGATAAACTCGTCGCCGACGCCCAACGGTACAGTGGCATCAGCGAGCGGACAGAAATCCCGCGCGAAGCCTTGCGGGCGTTGATCCACAGAGAGGCGTCCCGACGCTCATCGCGCTCCTCGGTGACGGCCGCCAGCGCGTTCATCCGTTCGTGATCGGCGAACTCGCTTTGGGAAGCCTGCGGGACCGCACCACTGTTCTGACCCCACTGGAACGGATGCCGTCGACCCCAATCGCCGAGCCCGACGAAGTCATGCACCTCATTACGGAACAGGCGCTGCACGGCCTGGGCATCGGATACGTCGATGCACATCTCCTGGCGTCGGCGGAGCTGATGCCCGGCTCCCGGATCTGGACACGGGACAGACGCCTGGCCGCCGCGAGCGAACGGCTCGGACTGTCGTACCACGCGCCCCACTGAGGCCGAGGGCGTCGCGGTTTCGCCTCAACGGCGCGTGCCGAGGGGGCCGACGAAGGGATTGGGCGCGCTGAAGCTGCCATACGATTCGGCGGCCGAACCGCCGAAACCGTCCCCGACCGAGCCGCGCGGATGGGTGGAATAGTCGGGCGGTACGTAGATCCCGGCGCGGTTCCTGTAACCTAACTTCAGATTGTCCGGGTTCTTCGTCGCAACGCCGTCGTCGTAGCGCCGCGTGTCGATGTCTTCAATGGGATGGCGCTTCGTCTTCGTGGACTTCAGCTTGATCCGATCACCGGCAGCAGGCCTTTCATCGAAGTAGCTCCGATAATCCCCATACCTATCGGCCGCCATCGCCCCGATGGTCGATCCGACCAGAATGGCAACCGTAAACACCGTCTTCATCGCCCCACCCTCACGCATCTCACGCGGCGCCGACCGACAGGACCGAAGGTTACGGCCGCCTGCCGGGATTGATCGGACCCTATCGCACCTTTCCGGAAGCGCCGGTGACAGGCGGCACAAGCCGCGGAGTCTTCCCGAGCCGCCGTCAGGACTTGGGTTTGTCTGATCGCCCTCCGAGAGTCGGCCGAGGCCGCCTCGATTCTGCCGGACCAACGCACATGTCCAAACCGTAATTTGACCGCCACGCCGGGGTCAGGCGCCGCCCGTTACACCGATCGCATCGACCGCCGCGTTCCCGGCGGCGTCCCGATCCGTTCCAAGAGGTTGCGATCCCCATGACCGAGACCCGTCCTCAAAACACGATCGCCGGCCGGACCTCGCGCCGCGCCCTCGCCTCAGTGGCGGCTGCCGCGCTGATCGCCGGTGGCGCCCTGGGCAGCACTCTCCCCTCCGTGACCCCGGCCTTCGCCCAGGCCCTGCCCAAGACCCCGATCGAGGCCCCGGAGCATCCGCCGGGCTCCTTCGCCGGCATCGTCAACAAGGTGAAGCCGGGCGTCGTCTCGGTAAAGGTCAAGCTCGACGACTCGGCGAGCAGCGACGACGATGACGGGCCGAGCCAGGGCCGCAACCTCCAGAACGTGCCGCCGCAGCTGCGCGAGTTCTTCCGGCGCTTCGGCCAGAACGGCCCGGGCGGCATGCCGGCCCAGCCGCAGCGCCAGGGGTCGCGCGGTGCCGTCGGCTCCGGCTTCATCATCTCGGCCGACGGTTACGTTGTGACCAACAACCACGTGGTCGACCACGCCAAGACCGTACAGGTGACCCTCGACGACGGCCGCACCCTCGACGCCAAGGTCATCGGCAAGGATGCCAAAACCGATGTCGCACTCCTGAAGATCAACGAGGGCTCGAACTTCCCCTACGTCCAGTTCGGCAAGACCGCCCCGCAGGTCGGCGACTGGGTGGTGGCGATCGGCAACCCGTTCGGCCTCGGCGGCACCGTCACGGCCGGCATCGTCTCGGCCCGCGGTCGCGACATCGGCGCCGGCCCTTACGACGACTTCCTGCAGATCGACGCCCCGATCAACAAGGGCAATTCCGGCGGCCCGACCTTCAACGTCAACGGCGAGGTCGTCGGCGTGAACACCGCCATCGCGTCGCCCTCCGGCGGCAGCGTCGGCCTGGCCTTCGCGATCCCGGCCGAGACCGTGCAGGCGGTGGTCGACCAGCTCCGCACCGACGGCAAGGTCGCCCGCGGCTATCTCGGCGTCCAGATCCAGCCGGTGACGCAGGACATCGCCGAGGGGCTCGGTCTCGACAAGGCGAAGGGCGCTCTGGTGGATCACGCCGAAAGCGGCACTCCGGCGGCCAAGGCCGGCCTGAAAGCCGGCGACGTGATCGAGAAGGTCAACGGCGACACGGTGGACAGCGCCCGCGAGCTCTCGCGCCGGATCGCCAGCATGAAGCCCGGCGCGAAGGTCGAGCTGGGCTACCTGCGCGGCGGCAAGGCCGACACCGCGACGGTGACGCTCGGCGCCATGCCGACCGACGGCACCAAGGTCGCCAGCCGCGAGGACGATTCGGGCAACGGTCAGCCGCGGCTCGGCCTGAACCTCGCGCCGGCCGCCGATGTCGGCCTTTCCGAGCAGGGCGTCGCCGTGGTCCAGGTCGATCCGGACGGGCCGGCCGCCGCCAAGGGCATCGAGGCCGGCGACGTGATCCTTGATGTCGGCGGCCAAAGCGTGTCCCGCCCGGCCGACGTCGCGGCGCAGATCCGCGCAGCGGAATCGAGCGGCCGCAAGGCCGTGCTGATGCGGGTCAAGAGCGGCAAGGGCCAGACCCGCTTCGTGGCTGTGTCGTTGAGCAAGAACGCCGGCTGAGGCCGGTTCCCACCTGGCGCGGGGATTTTTCCCCCGCGCCGCCTCATGTTTCCTCCCAACTGACGCCGGCCGAACGGCCCGGCGTCTTTTTACGTTCCGGCATTAGGTGCGAGGCGCCACCGGATGTCTCCCAAGCCTTTCGTCCCGCACCGTCATTGCCAGCGGAGCGAAGCAACCCAGGGAACCGACTCGTTCGTCGAGGGCGCGCGGCACTGGGTTGCTACGCTCCGCTCGCAATGACGATAGAAGTGACGGCAGACCTGTCAAATGGACGCCGGATCGGAGGAAAGTGGGATCCCGAGCCCCTTCCCCAACCGCGTTCGGCACTTCCCCAACGACGCGAAGGCCGCGTTGGAATCGCGGGCCAGCCGCATCAGGTCGCCAAGCCGCGCCCTGCCCCGGGCGAAAGCAAAGAACACCGCGGCGATATCGGGCTCGCCGTCCGGGGTGAGCGCCTGGGCGGCGAAGGCCGGCAGCGCCTGGTTGGCGGGGTCGCAGATCACCCGCAGGGCCGCGAAGGGTAGGCCGTGGCGGCCCGCGAAGGCGGCGGCCACGTGGGATTCCATATCGACGGCCGCGGCGCCGGTCTGGGCGCGCAGCTCCGCCTTGCCTTCGACACCGAGAATCGCGGCGTCGACGCCTGCGAGGTCGGCGGGGATCACCCGGGGGCCGACCCCCGCAAGGGCGTTGAGAAGCGTGGCCGAGAGGTCGAGATCGGCGGCGCGCCGACCTTCCTCGCCGATGATTCCGGTGCCGACCACCACGTCGCCCGGTTTCAGGGACGGGTCGAGGCCGCCCGCGATGCCGAAGCTGATCACCGCCCGGCAGCCGGCCTGCGATCGGGCGTCGAGGAGCTGACGGAGGCGGTGCGGGTTGCCGCCGGCGCCGACCGCCTCGACCCCCTCCCCGGCCGCGAGACGGCGCTCGCGGGCGAGACCGGTGACGGCAAGGACGGGGGCAGCGGGATCGATCATGGCGCGCTGGTGGACCAGTCCGGCGAGCTCCGCAAGGAGCCGCGAGCGCCGGGGGGCCGGCGCCGCGGGATCGTCGTCGGAGGTGGCCACGTGCGGGATACCGGGGTTCGCGGGCGGGAGGAGGTTGCAATCCGCTCCGGCATCGTCCCGAACGGTGGCGCCGGCCCGGGGGTCGGCGCCGGGCGCGTCACATGCCGAACTGGACGCGGCGGCTGTTGGTGCGCTTGAGGTTGCGGTAGCGGGCCATCGCCCAGAGCGGGAAGAACTTCGGGTAGCCATGGTACCGCAGGTAGAACACCCGCGGGAAGCCGGTGGCGGTGTAGCGCTCCTCGTTCCAGAACCCGTCCGCCCCCTGGGTGCGCGTCAGGAAGTTGATCCCGCGGGTCACCGCCGGGTCGTCGACCGCGCCGGCCGCCATCAGGGCGAGCAGCGCCCAGGCGGTCTGCGAGGCCGTGGACGAGCCCGCCTCGAACGCCGGGTCGATCTTGTACGAGGAGGCGTCCTCGCCCCAGCCGCCATCCGGGTTCTGGATGCGGATCAGCCAGGAAACCGCCCGCTGGATCCTCGGATCGGCGGAATCGACCCCGGCGGCGTTCAGGGCGCACAGCACCGACCAAGTGCCGTAGATGAAGTTCATACCCCAGCGGCCGTACCAGGAGCCGTCCTCCTCCTGGTCGTTCAGCAGGTAGTTCACGCCGCGATCGAGCGCCCGGGAGGTGTCCCGGGTCTCGCCGAGCTGAGCCAGCATCCCGACCACGCGGGCGGTCACGTCCGCGGTCGGCGGGTCGAGCAGCGCGCCGTGATCCGAGAACGGGATGTGGTTGAGGTACATGTGGTTGTTGTCGGCGTCGAACGCCGCCCAGCCGCCATCCTCGGATTGCAGGCCCTCGACCCATTCCCGGGCGCGGGCGATCGAGGCCTTGTAGTCCGGCATGCCGGCGACCAGCCCGTGCTGGCGCATGGCGCGGTCCATCGCCATCACCACCACGGCAGTGTCGTCGAGGTCGGGATAATGGGGGTTGGCGTACTGGAACGCCCAGCCGCCCGGGCGGACCTTCGGCTTGCGCGCCGCCCAGTCGCCGACGATGTCGAGCACCTGGCGGGGCTTCAGCCAGTCGAGCCCTGCGCGGGCCTGGGCCTCGGCCTCGGGGCCGCCGGCCTCGAGCAGGGCGTGGCTGGCGAGCGCCGTATCCCAGACCGGCGAGACGCAGGGCTGGACGTAGGCCTCGTCGGCCTTCTCGACCACGAGCTTCTCGATGGCGTCGCAGGCCACGCGCACCTGCGGGTGATCGGGCCGGTAGCCCATCACCTCGTACATCAGCACCGAGTTGACCATGGCGGGGAAGATCGCGCCCAGCCCATCCTCGCCGTTCAGGCGTTCGCTGACCCAGGCGCGGGCCATCTCCATGGCCCGCTGGCGGCTCTTGCGCGGCAGGCGGTCCTCGACCAGTTGCAGCATCCGGTCGATGAAGCCGAAGATCGGCGTCCACGGCCATGTGGCGTGCGGCGAGCCCGGCCAGGTGCGGACGCTCTCGGGCGGGGTGATGAACAGCTCCTGGACGCTGATCCCGCGCGGGTTGCGGGCGCGCGGCTTGGTCGCCTGGAGCACGAACAGCGGCACCACGGTGGTGCGCGCCCAGTAGCTGATCTTGTCGAGGTGGAACGGGAACCACTTCGGCAGGAACATCACCTCCACGGGCATCACCGGCACGGCGCGCCAGGGCACCTCGCCGTAGAGGGCCAGCATGAAGCGGGTGAAGACGTTGGCGTTGGCGGCGCCGCCGCGGGACAGGATCGCCTCGCGGGCCCGGCGCATATAGGGCGCCTCGATATCCTCGCCGATCATCTTCAGGGCGAAATACGCCTTGACCGTGCAGCTCATATCGAACGGCCCCTCGTGGACGAGGGCCCAGCCGCCGTGCCGGCCTTGGGTGCGGCGCAGATAGTTGCCAATCTTGGCCTCGAGGCCGTCGGGAACCGGCGTGCCGCGGAAATGGTGGAACAGGACGTATTCGGACGGGATCGTGGCATCCGCCTCGAGCTCGAAGCAGATATGCCCGTCGTCATGCGCCAGGTTGATCAGCGAGCGCGTCGCCTGCGCCACGCCGCGCTCGACGTCGTCGAGCGAGATCCCCTGGGTCTTCGAGCGCTGAAGCGGCTCGACCTTGCTTACGGCCTCTCTCATGGTCCTCGCCTCGAACGGCCGCTGCGACGCGGCCGCCATGCCTCAAGCGGCGCCCAATGCGCCCGATACCGGCGCGCGTAGCCCGGCGCGCACGGAGGATCCGTGACGCAGCGCACGCGCAGCCGTCTTGCCCGAGCGGATCGCTCCCTCGATCGTCGATGGCAGACCGGTGGCGGTCCAATCGCCTGCCAGGACGAGATTTTCGTAGGCGGTTTCGGCCCCCGAACGACGCGCGGCCTCGGCCGGCGTCGCCGCGAAGGTCGCACGCTTCTCCTTTACGATCTGCCAGCTGGGCAGTTCCGGGGCAAGACTGCACAACTGTGCGATCTCCCCCCAGATCTGGCGGGCGAGGTCTTCCCGGGGCACGTCGAGGAGCCGGTCTGCACCGCTAATCGTGACCGAGTACCGGTCCGGATAGGCGAAAAGCCACTCCGTGAGGGCGTTTACGACGCCGAGAACGAGCGGGCTGCCGGGCTTCGGCGCCAGGGCGAAATGCGCGTTCACGATGGAGCGGAATTCCACCGGGGCGAGGAGACCGGGCAACACCTCCCGAGCCACCCAGGGCGGCAGCGCCAGGACGATTCCGTCCTCGTGGCCGATCGCCTCCGGACCGTCGGAGAACAGGAGCTGCCCGACGCGGCCATCTGTCCCCTCGAGGCCGCGCAGGCGCCGGCCTACGCGGATCTCGCAGCCCCGGGCGGTCAGGTAGCGCAGGGCCGGGTCCACGAAGGCGTAGGACAGGCCCTCGACCGCCACCAGCGGCCGGCAGGCCTTGCCGCCGGCACCCAAGGTCTCGCGCAGGATCCGGGCGGCCAGCCCGACATCGCTGTCCCGCGGCTCGGTGTTGAGCGCGGCCAGCAGGACCGGGTGCCAGAGCCGGGCGTAGAGATCGCCCTCGCAGGCCATGCTCTCCCCGATCGTGCCGCCCGCACCCTCCGGCTTGCCGGAGGCCGCGCGCAGGATCCCGAGCGGGGCGAGATAGTCCCGGGCCCGGGTGCCGGGGACGCGCCGCGACGGGCTCATCACCCACCAGGGCAGGCGCCCGGCATTGGGACGCAGGCGCCAGGTCTCGCCGGTCTTCAGGTCGGCGAAGTCGAACGCCGCTTCGTCGGGGCCGACGAGCGCGTCGGCGGGGGCGCCGACAGTCTTGAGGAAGCCCAGTGCGTCGGCATTGCCCGACAGCAGCAGGTGGTTGCCGTTGTCGATGGTCAGCCCGAGGGCCGGATCGTAATAGGAGCGGCAGCGACCGCCGGCCTGCTTGGCGGCCTCGTGCAGCACCACCTGGGCCCCGGTCTCGGCCAGCGCGACGGCCGCGGAGAGTCCCGCCAGGCCGGCGCCGACGACGTGGATGCGTCCCATCAGATCAGGCCATGCCGGAGGACGACGGCGAGCAGCGCGAGCTTGCCGGGCTTCACCCGGGCGCGGGGCATCGCCCAGCCGCGCGCGATCACCGCCTTGAGGTAGAGGTGGTAGGCCGCCGCCATTAGCCGGGCGGCCTTGGTCGCCTTGCGGGGGCTGCGCCGGATGATTTCCCAGGTCGCCTGGTAATGCTCCTCGGCCTCCCGGGCCACCGACAGGCAGACCTCGCCGATGCGCGGATGGCTGATCGCCTCCATGGGGGTCGGATCGGTCAGGCCGATGGCGGCCAGCTTCTCCCGGGGCAGGTAGAGGCGGCCGCGTTCGGCGTCCTCGTCGATATCCCGGAGGATGTTGGTAAGCTGGAGCGCCCGACCCTGGTGCCAGGCGAGCCGGATCCCATCCGCCTCCGGCATGCCGAAGATCCGCACCGACAGCCGCCCGACCGCGCTCGCAACCCGGTCGCAGTAGAGGTCCAGGGTCTCGGCGTCGGGGGCGACGATGTCCTCGACCGCATCCATGGCCATGCCGTCGATGACCGCCTGGAAATCCTCGCGCTTGAGGTCGTAACGGCGTACCGGCTCGACGAGGTCGCGCACCCGCGGCGCCGGCCGGCCGGCATAGAGGGCGTCGATGTCGGCGCGCCAGCGGTCGAGCTCGACTTGGCGCACCGCCCGGGGGCCGCCATCGTCGGCGACGTCGTCGACGGCGCGGCAGAAGGCGTAGACGGCATACATCGCCTCCCGCCGCTCCTTCGGGAGCAGACGCATGGCCGTGTAGAACGAGGAGCCGGCGGCCGGCAGGGCCGGGGCGGCGGAATCCTCG